>JAKOQD010000202.1 GCA_029778515.1 Actinomycetes bacterium | reverse complement strand
CCGGCGCACCACCAGGGTCTTGATGATGTCGCGTGGCTCGACGCCGCGCAGGGATGCAGCTTCGGCCAGCGACCTTGCCCGCCGATGCCGCACCACCCGGTAGGCCACCCCGGCCGCGTGCAAGGCGGCTTCGGCCGGGGCCGGCTGCTCAGGTGTGGAGGTAGCCAAGAAGGTGGTTGCGTTCGTCAGTCAGCTGGTCGATGCGGTGCTTCACCACGTCGCCAATCGAAACGATCGCCACCAATTGGTCGTCGCTCACCACCGGTAGGTGCCGGATGCGGGCGTAGGTCATGGTGTGCGCGGTGTCCTCGAGGGCGTCGCTGGGCACGCAGGTCTTCACATCTGCGGTCATGATCGTCGACACCGCGTGGCTGAGCGATTCCGGGCCCTCGGTCGCGAGGTGGCGGACGATGTCGCGTTCGCTCACGATGCCGGCGATGCTGGTGCCGTCCGCACTGACCACGACCGCGCCGATGTTGAACTTGGCAAGTAGGTCCACCAGTTCGGCGACGGTGGCGGTGGGCGCGATGGTCACCACATCGGTGCCCTTCTTGCGAATCACATCCTCGATCTTCATGGGCGGGACGCTACCCGTCCGAGCGACCGGGGCGCTAGCATCCCACGCCCGCTGAGTGCCGCAATTGTCACTCCGGTACAGTTTGCGCGGTGACCGGGACACCCAGAACCAGAGCCGTGCGCGCGGGCATCAACACCGATCAGGCGCACGGTGCGGTCGTCCCACCGATCTACCTTTCCTCCACGTACTCGTTCGCAAGCTTCGGTGCGAAGGGTGATTACGACTACAGCCGGTCCGGGAATCCAACCCGCGACGTGCTCGGCGCGGCGCTGGCTGAGCTTGAGGGCGGCGCGCGAGCGGTGGTCACGGCTTCCGGCATGGGCGCGGTGACGGTGTCGCTGCTCGCCCTGGTGCCACCGGGTGGGACGGTCGTCGCGCCGCTGGATTGCTACGGCGGCTCCTGGCGGCTGTTCGACGCGATGGCCAGGACCGGACGCCTCAAGTTGGTGCTCACCGATTTCAGCGACCTCGACGACGCCCTGGCTGTGGTGGCCGCGGGTGCCGATGTGGTTTGGCTGGAGACGCCGTCGAACCCGCTGCTGCGCGTGTCCGACATCGCGGCGATCGCGTCCGCTGCGCACCAGGTCGGTGCGGTCGTGGTGGCCGACAACACCTTCGCGACGCCGTGCGTGCAGCGTCCACTCGCGCTGGGCGCGGACGTGGTCGTGCACTCGGCCACCAAGTACCTGAACGGGCACTCCGACGTGGTCGCGGGCGCGATCATCGCGGCGGACGCGGCCCGCGGCGACGAGTTGGCCTGGTGGGCGAACACGCTGGGCCTGACCAGTGGCGCGCTCGATTCCTACCTGACCCTGCGCGGCCTGCGTACGCTGCACCTGCGAATGGCCGCCGCCCAGGCCAACGCCGCGGCGGTGGTGGAGTTACTGACCTCGCATGCTGCGGTATCGGCGGTGCACTTCCCGGGACTGGCTGCGCACCCGCAGCACGGATTGGCCTCCCGGCAGCAGGACGGCTTCGGCGCGATCGTCACCTTCGACGTCGGGAGTGAAGCCGGCGTGCGCGCGCTCGTCGACGGGCTGGAGTTCTACTGCCTGGCCGAGAGCCTCGGGGGAGTGGAGTCGCTGATCTCACACCCGGCCACCATGACCCACGCCGCGATGCCGGCCGACGTGCAGGCCGCCGCCGGGATCACGCCCGGCATGCTGCGGCTCAGCCTCGGGGTCGAGGACGCGTCCGACCTGGTCGCCGATCTGTTGGCCGGATTGGATCGGGCCCTGGCCGCTGGCTGAACCTTGGGGTCAGCTCTTTCGATGGTCGAACTTGTCGAGACCCCTAAACGAGTAAACGAGATCCCGGCCTGGGCTGAGTTGACGCCCGGATGTCGTAGGGAGCGCGTGCTCAGCGGCCGAACAATGCCCGCGCGAAGAACGCCAGGTTCGCCGGACGCTCGGCCAACCGGCGGATGAAGTAGCCCCACCAGTCGGTGCCGAAGGGGACGTACACCCGCACCCGCTCGCCGGATGCAGCCAGCCGGCGCTGTTCGTCCGATCGGATCCCGTAGAGCATCTGCAGTTCGTAGGTGCCGGGCGCGCGGCCCAACTGCCGAGCCAGTTCGTCCACGGCGGCGATCATCTCCGGGTCATGGGTGGCGAGCATCGGGTACCCGTCCCCGGCGAGCAGGATCCGCGAGCACGCGACGTAAGCCGCGGACACCTCTTCGCGGGTCTGGTGCGCCACCTCGTCCGGCTCGGCATACGCGCCCTTGCACAACCGGACGCGCGAACCGGCGCCCGACAGCAGTTCGCAGTCGGCCGGCGTCCGGTGCAGGTAGGCCTGCAGCACCGCTCCGGTTTCCGGGAACTCGCGGCGCAACTCGGCCAGGATGCCGATTGTGGTGTCGGTGGTGGTGTGATCCTCGGCGTCCAGGGTGACGGTCGTGCCGGCGTCGGTTGCCGCGGCGCAGATCTCGCGAGCGTGCCCGAGCGCGAGCTCACGCCCTTCCGGCAGGCCAACGCCAAGGGCGGTCAGCTTCACCGAGACCTCGGCCATCTCGCAGAGTCCGGCCGCGCTCAGCTCGGTGATCAGTTCGAGGTAGCCGTCGCGGATGGCAGCGGCCTGCTCGGGCGTCGTGGTGTCCTCGCCGAGGTAGTCGATGGTGGCCGTCAGCCCTTCGGAGGCGAGCGAGCGCACCGCGGCCAGGCAGTCGGCAACGGTCTCGCCAGGCACGAACCGGGCCACCACGGACGCGGTCATCGGCAGCCGTACCGCCAGCCGCTTGAACGACTCGCTCCGCGACAGCGCGAGCAGGGAGCCACGCAGCCAGGGGTCCACCCAGCTCATCTCGGACCGCCGATCAGCGTGGAGGATTGTGTGCCGAACTCGGTACACAATCCTCCACGAAGATCCGCAACTGTGCCTTCGAGGTCGTTCATGGGCCTCATTCTCGCGCATCCTGACCGACCCACTCGCCACCTGCCGGCGTACTACCATCCAAGCGTGGACGTGGTGCAGCGGGACCGGATCAGCCTCGCCGTCGACCCCCGCGTGGTGCCGGAGCGTCCGCAGGTACCGGTGCGGCAGTTCACGCTCCGACCGGACGGTTTGGCGCCGCTGGATGCGCTGATCGCGACCCCCGCTGACAGCCACGGTGTGCTGGTCTACTTCCCTGGTTTCAACACCCCGCTCGGCCCCTGGGAAATGGCCAAGTGCGCCCATCTGGCGGACGTCACCGGCCTGACCGTGGTGCTCACCGAGATCCCTGGCATGAGCCGATTCGGGGCGCCGATCCCGAAGTCGATCCGCAAGGACATGCTGGCCGGGCGCATTGACTCCTGGACGCAACTCAATCTCACCTATATAGCTGTTGCGCTGCGCGATGTCGGCAATCTCGAGTTCCTGCAGGTACTGGGGTTTTCCACCGGCTGCTCGCTCGCAGTGAGCGCGCTGCCAGTGCTGGCCACCTGGGGGCCGATCGAGGGCCTGAACCTCGTGGAGCCGGTCGCGATCACCCAGCGCAACCTCGCGTCCCTGCAGGCGCACAACCTTGCCGACCTCGGTCGGATGCCGGCAGCGTTGGCCACCAACACCGGGCACGACTGGGTGATGCACGCGCGCAAGGGCCAGCGGCGCGAGCCGCCCGTCCGCTACTCGCCAGTCGACATGATCGCGATCGCCCAAGTGCTGGTCACCGAGAAGCTGCAAAGCCAATTGCTGGACGTCGATCTCGCCCGATGCGCCCTGGTTCGCGGCGCACGCAGCTCACTTTGCCGCGAACCGGCCTTCGACAAGCTCGACCGCAGGCTCGCCGAACAGGGCGTGCCCGGTCCGACGATCACGGTGACGGGGCTCGGTCACCAACTGTGGCACTCGTTCCCGATGGTGGTGCAGCTCACCAAGGCCATGCTCGGCCCGCTCTGACCGTCGAGCCTTTGAGACCAGAGCCGCCCAGCGGGAATAGCTGACCATGCAACGTAGTTGAGTCGGGTGTACTCAACCTTGAGATTGAGCCTGCTATGCTCAATCTCGTTCAGACTCAACCGGAGGTAACTCACATGGCACGAGCAGTCGGCATCGACCTCGGCACCACCAACTCTGTCGTCGCCGTCCTCGAGGGCGGCGAGCCCACCGTCATCCCCAACGCCGAAGGCGCACGCACGACTCCGTCCGTGGTTGCTTTCGCGAAGGGTGGCGAGGTTCTGGTCGGCGAGGTCGCCAAGCGCCAGGCCGTCACCAACGTCGATCGGACGATCCGTTCGGTGAAGCGGCACATGGGCACCAACTGGTCGGTTTCGATCGACGACAAGAAGTACACCCCGCAGGAGATCAGCGCCCGGGTGCTGATGAAGCTGAAGCGGGACGCCGAGGCGTACCTCGGTGAGCCGGTCACCAACGCGGTGATCACCGTCCCGGCGTACTTCGGGGACGCGGAGCGCCAGGCCACCAAGGAAGCCGGCGAGATCGCTGGCCTGGTGGTCGACCGGATCATCAACGAGCCCACCGCCGCTGCGCTGGCCTACGGCCTCGACAAGGGCCACCTCGAGCAGACCGTGCTGGTCTTCGACCTGGGCGGCGGCACCTTCGACGTGTCCCTGCTGGAGATCGCCGAGGGCGTCTTCGAGGTGAAGGCCACCAAGGGCGACGCTCGCCTCGGTGGTGACGACTGGGACCAGCGCGTCGTCGACTGGCTGGTCACCCAGTTCAAGAACAAGTTCGGCATCGACCTGGGCAAGGACAAGATGGCCCGCCAGCGACTGCAGGAGGCCGCCGAGCGCGCCAAGATCGAGCTGTCGTCCGCGCAGGAGACCTCGATCAACCTGCCGTACATCACGGCCGGCGCCGAGGGCCCGCTGCACCTGGACGAGAAGCTCACCCGAGCCGAGTTCCAGCGGCTCACCCAGGACCTGCTGGATCGCTGCCGGGCGCCGTTCAACGCGGTGATCGCGGACGCGAACACGTCCATCGGCAAGATCGATCACGTGCTGCTGGTCGGCGGTTCGACCCGCATGCCCGCGGTGGTCGAACTGGTCAAGGAGCTCACCGGTGGCAAGGAGCCCAACAAGGGCGTCAACCCCGATGAGGTCGTGGCTCTGGGCGCGTCCCTGCAGGCCGGTGTGCTGAAGGGCGAGGTGAAGGACGTGCTGCTGCTCGACGTCACCCCGCTGAGCCTCGGCATCGAGACCAAGGGTGGCGTGATGACCAAGATCATCGAGCGCAACACCACGATCCCGACCAAGCGTTCCGAGGTATTCACCACGGCCGAGGACAGCCAGCCGTCGGTGATGATCCAGGTGTACCAGGGCGAGCGTGACTTCGCCCGGGACAACAAGAGCCTTGGCAACTTCGAGCTGACCGGCCTGATGCCGGCGCCGCGCGGCGTGCCGCAGATCGAGGTCGCCTTCGACATCGACGCCAACGGCATCGTCCACGTCCACGCCAAGGACATGGCCACTGGCAAGGAGCAGTCCATGACTGTCACCGGCGGTTCGGCCCTTGGCCGCGACGACATCGACCGTATGGTCAAGGAAGCCGAGGCGCACGCCGAGGAGGACCACAAGCGTCGCCAGGCCGTCGAGATGCGCAACGAGGCGGACGCGCTCGCGTTCCGCACCGAGAAGCTGCTCGCCGACAACGCCGAGACCCTTCCCGAGGACACCAAGGCCCCGGTCGTCGAGGCCCTCGACAAGCTGAAGGAAGCCCTCAAGACCGACGACAACGACGCGGTCAAGGAAGCCATGGACGACCTGAACGCCAAGGCCGCCACCATGGGCCAGGCGATGTACGCCGCCGCCCAGGCCAAGCAGGAGTCCGAGGCCGCCCAGGCATCGCCCGAGGGCGCACCCGCGTCCGATGACGACGTGGTGGACGCCGAGATCGTGGACGAGGACGGCGATCAGAAGTGACCGATACGTTCGGAGAGCCGATCGAAGGGCAGGAGCCTGACGAAGGGCTCGAGCCGGTCGAGGGCGCAGGAGCGGTCCCTGCGCCGGACGAAGGCCTGAAGCCGGACGCCGAGCCGGCAACTCAAGCGGCGATCGCGGAGCTGCAGGAACTCGTGGCTGAGCGCACCGACGACCTGCAGCGCCTGCACGCCGAGTACGCCAACTACAAGAAGCGTGTGGACCGCGACCGTGCACTGGCCCGGCAGGGCGGGGTCGAGGCGGTAGTGCTCGACCTGCTGCCCGTCCTGGACAGCGTGGAAGCGGCCCGCGAGCACGACGAGCTGGTCGGCGGCTTCAAGCTGGTCGCCGACGAGCTGGAGAAGGCCACGGCCAAGTACGGCCTGGAGACCTTCGGCGAGGTTGGTGAGGAGTTCGACCCGCAGCTGCACGAGGCTCTGATGCAGATGCCGTTCCCCGGCGAGGCCGAAATCACCGTCCCGACCATCTCGGCGGTGATGCAGCGTGGCGTGAAGCTCAACGAGCGCCTGCTGCGTCCGGCGCGAGTGGGCGTGGCCAACCCCGAGTGACGTGCGACTAGGAGAGGAGGCGCGATGAGTACCAAGGACTGGATCGAGAAGGACTATTACAAGGTGCTCGGCGTCTCCTCGAGCGCGAAGCCCGAGGAGATCAAGAAGGCGTTCCGCAAGCTGGCCAGGGAGTACCACCCCGACCAGAACAAGCAGAACCCGGACGCCGAGAAGAAGTTTAAGGAGATCTCCGAGGCGAACTCGGTGCTCTCCGACGCTGCCAAGCGCAAGGAGTACGACGAGGCCCGGCGGCTGTTCGGCGGTGGGGGATTCCGGTTCCCCACCGGCGGGCAGGGCGCCGGCGCCGGTCCGTCGATGGAAGACCTGTTCCGCAACGCCACCGGCGATTCGGGCATCTCCGACCTGTTCGGCAACCTCTTCGGCGGTGCCACGGCCAGCCGACGTAGTCGTGGACCGCGCCGCGGTGCCGACATCGAGGGTGAGGTCACGATCGACTTCGCGGACGCCTTGGCGGGCGCGATGGTGACCATGCAGACCACGTCGGAGGCGGCGTGCGAGACCTGTCACGGCACGGGTGCCCGGCCGGGGACGCAGCCGACGGTGTGTCGCGCCTGCCAGGGCAGCGGCATGCAGACCTCCTCATCGAGCAGCGTGTTCGCCGTCAGTGAGCCCTGTCGCGAATGCCGTGGCCGGGGCATGGTGGTCGAGGACCCGTGCCCGACCTGCCACGGCAGCGGACGTGGTCACTCCACCCGGTCGATGCAGGTGCGGATTCCGGCCGGCGTGACCGACGGCCAGCGCATCCGGATCAAGGGCAAGGGTGGCGCCGGCGAGAACAGCGGCGCGGCCGGCGACCTGTACGTGCTGGTGCACGTGCGGCCGCACCCGATCTTCGGCCGCAAGGGCGATCATCTGACGATCACCGTCCCGATCACGTTCACCGAAGCTGCGCTGGGGGCCGAAATCGAGGTGCCGGCGCTGGACGGTTCGAAGGTGCGAGTGCGGATTCCGGCGGGCACGCCTACCGGGCGCACGTTCCGCGTCCGCGGTCGTGGGGTGCGGGGCGGGGCTGCGGATGGCGACCTGCTGGTGACCGTCGAAGTGCAGGTGCCGAAGCATCTGAACGAGGAGGCGAGGGCGGCGCTGGCTGAGTTCCAGACCAAGGCTGCGCTGCCGAACCCGCGGGAGCACCTGCTGAAGGTGCAGCGATGACCTCCGATTTCCTGCCCGACCGGCTGGACGCCGACGCCCCGATCTTCGTGATCTCGGTGGCCGCGCAGTTGGCGGAGATGCATCCGCAGACTCTGCGTGGCTATGACCGGTTGGGTCTCGTCGTGCCAGGACGGACCCGCGGTCGGGGCCGGCGCTATTCGCTGCGCGACATCGCGAAGCTGCGGCACATCCAGCAGCTCTCCCAGAACGAGGGCATCAACCTCGAAGGCATCCGGCGCATCCTGGCGCTGGAAGCCGAGGTGGAGTCACTGCACGTCCAGCTCGCCCGCCTGGCTTCGGTGGTTCACGAACTGCAGCTGCTGCCGGACGCAGCGCGCCTGTTCACCGCCGAAGCTGGCGGCTCCGTGCACATCGGGCGCACCCGCGTCCGCCAGGCCCGAGAGATCGCCGCCCGCTGAACGGTCCCTCACTGGCGTAGGGCTGAGCGGGCTGCGCTCACCACGGCGTCCTCGATTCGCGTGAGCAACTCGGACGCGAGCTTCCAACGCTGCCAGTAGAGCTGGACGTCCACAGGGGCGCCGCCCAACCCGACGAGCCGGCCGTCCGCCAGCGCCGGTCGGGACTGTTGCTCGGGGATCAGTGCCCAGCCCATGCCGAGCAACACTGCGGACGCGAAGTCGTGCGAAGCCGGCACGTGGTGGCGCGGCGGCAAAGCCGGGTCGACTCCGCGGGTGATCAGGTAGCGGGTCTGCAGATCGTCACGCCGGTCGAAATCGATCGCGGGGGCGCGTCCGAAGGCCTCGACAGCTGGGGTTCCTTCGAACCAACGCTGGTAGAACCCGGGTGCCGCGACCGGCAGGTAGCGCATCGCCCCTAGTGGACGTACCGAACATCCGGCCACCGGCTGCGCCTGAGAGGTCACGGCCGCGGTCACCGTCCCGGATTCAAGCAGGCCCACGGTGTAGTCCTGGTCGTCGCGGTGCAGGTCGAACACGATGTCGGTCGCCAGCGGTGCGAGCGCGGGCAGGAACCAGGTCGCGAGGCTGTCCGCGTTGACCGCCAGCGGCACTTCGACCGGGCCATCCTCGCCGAGGCCCAGGCTCGCGAGGGTGTCGTGCTCAAGGGTGGCCAGTTGGCGGGCCAGCCGGATCAGCACCTGTCCGTCCGCGGTGGCGCGGACGGGCTTGGACCGCACCACCAGCACCCGGCCCACCCGGGTCTCGAGTGCCTTCAGGCGTTGCGATACCGCGGACGGGGTGATGCTCAACTCGGCTGCGGCGTCTTCCAGCGAGCCGGTCGAGACGATGACGTCAATCGTTCGCAGCAATTCCAACGGCAGTTCCACATAAGCGATGCTAATGCAAGGCAAGCTTCTTTAGCTGTACTTACCCGAGTTGGCTGGTTAGCCTCGAAGCATGTCCCACCTGCTGGCCGGCCTCGGCCTCGGCTTCTCGCTCATCGTTGCCATCGGTGCACAGAACCTGTTCGTGCTTCGCCAGGGCATCCGACGCGAGCGGACGGTGCTGGTGGCCACGATCTGCGCGGTGTCGGACGTGATCCTGATCGTGGTCGGGGTTTCCGGCATTGGCGCGGCCACCACTGCGCTTCCCTGGCTCGTCGACGTGGTGCGCTGGGCAGGCGCGGTGTTCCTCGTCGGCTACGGCCTGCTGGCGGCCAGGCGGGCGCTGCGTCCGGACGGATCGGCGCTGGTGCTGACCGACTCCAACGAGCCGGGGACCACCTCGTCCGGCCCGGCAACGACGGTCACGCTGGTCGCGGCGCGCCCCCGTACCGCGGCCTCGGTGGCGCTGACCGCCCTCGCGCTCACCTGGCTCAACCCGCACGTGTACCTCGACACCGTTTTCCTGCTCGGCTCGGTCGCCGCCACCCACGGCGACCAGCGCTGGGTGTTCGCCGCCGGCGCCATGGTGGCCAGTTTCGTCTGGTTCTTCGGGCTTGCCTTCGGCGCCCGGCTGCTCGGACGCTGGCTGGCGACCGTCCGCGCGTGGCAGGTGCTGGACGGCGTGATCGCGGTGGTGATGATCGGCCTGGGCGTCTCGCTGGTGCTGCCCGGGGCTTAGCTCGGCTTTGTCGTACGCACCGGGCAAACTAGGGCGATGAGCGTCTCCGCCCTGCGCCTGGCCAACTGGAGTATCCGTGCCCGGGTGATCTCCGCCGTGGTGGCGCTGACCGGAATTGCGCTGGCCCTCTCCGGCCTGATCGTGACCACCCGCGGCCATGCGCTCACCGAGCAGCGGGTGGCCGCCGACCTGCAATTGGGGGCGACCGAGTTCCAGGCACTCGCCACAGAGGGCGTCGACCCGCGCACAGGCGTCGGCTTCGTCGACGCTGAGAGCCTCACCCGCGTCGCCGTCCAGCGCTCAGTGCTCGCAGCGAACGAGGGTGTCTTCGGTGTTCTCGACGGCAAAGTGCGGTGGGCCGCCCAAGAGGGCGCGACGTTCCGGCTCGACCAGGATGACGAGTTCACCGCCGCGGTTCTGCCGCTGACCAACCTCGCCACGATCAGCCAGGGCAGGCTCGTCACCAGCCAGCGTGACTATCGCTACATCGTGGTTCCGGTCAGCTTCGCCAACGGCACGCCCGGCGGTGCGCTGGTGCGGGCGGTCGACTTCGGCGCGGAGGAGAGCCTGCTCGGCGAGGTCTGGCGCAGCTACATTCTGGTCGCACTCGGCTCGTTGCTGCTGGTCGGGCTGCTGATCTGGATCCTGGTTGGACGCCTACTCGAACCACTCGCCTGGATGCGCCGGACCGCGGAAAAGATCACCGACGCCGACCTGAGCGAGCGCATCCCCGTCCGCGGAACCGATGATCTGTCCGCACTCGGCGAGACGATGAACAGCATGCTCGACCGGCTCGAAGGTGCCGTCGGCGCACAGCGCGAGCTGCTCGACGATGTCGGCCACGAGTTGCGCACGCCGCTGACGATCATCCGCGGGCACCTGGAGTTGATGGACGCAGCCGACCCGGCCGATGTGGTCGCGACCAAGGAGTTGCTGCTCGACGAGACCGACCGCATGGGCCGCCTGGTCGACGACCTGCTGGCACTCGCCCGGGCGGAGCGTCCGGAGTTGCTTCGCCCAGTGCGGACCGACGTCGCCCGGCTCACCGACGAGACGCTCGCGAAGGCGTCCGGGCTGGGCAACCGGCACTGGGTGCTGGACGAGCTTGCGGACGTCGAGTTTGTGCTTGACCCGCAGCGCGTGGCGCAGGCGTGGCTGCAACTGGCGGCCAACGCCGTCCGTTACTCGACGGATGCCTCGACCGTCGGCATGGGTTCGCAGCTGCGTCGCGGTGAGTTGCGGCTGTGGGTTCGCGACGAGGGCGTCGGGATCAGCCCCGAGGACATCGCCCGGGTCACGAACCGCTTCGAGCGCGGCGTGGGTGGCGGCACCGGGCTCGGGCTTGCGATCGTGAATGCTATCGCCAGAGCGCATGGGGGCCGGATCGAGATCGAGTCCGAGCGTGGCGTCGGCAGCCGGATCAGTATCGTGCTGCCGGCCAGAGAGGAGTCTGAGTGAGCCAGATCCTGATCGTCGAGGATGAACCGCGGATCAGTGCCTTCATCGCAAAGGGCTTGCGGGCGGCCGGATTTGCGACCTTGGTCGAGCCTTCGGGGGTAGCCGCGGTGCAGTTGGCGTTGGTCGAGCCGATCGACCTCATCCTGCTGGACGTCGGCCTGCCCGACATCGACGGCTTCGAGGTGCTGTCCCGGATTCGCGGGCAGGGGGTCAGTGTTCCGGTGATCATGCTGACCGCGCGCACCTCGGTGGCCGACCGGGTCGCCGGACTGCAGTCGGGCGCGGACGACTATGTGCCCAAGCCGTTTGCTTTCGAGGAATTGTTGGCGCGGATCCACCTGCGGCTGCGCGCTGAGGGCGGGTCCGATGCGGACTCGGCGACCGTGTTGTCGCATCGCGACCTCTCGCTCGATCTGCGCACTCGCCGGGCGAGCGTCGGCGGGCGTTCGGTGGATCTGACCGGACGTGAGTTCACCCTGGCCGAGGTCTTCCTGCGCAACCCCGGCCAGGTGCTCAGCCGTGAGCAGTTGCTTTCGGGCGCTTGGGGCTACGACTTCGACCCGGGCTCGAACGTGGTGGACGTCTATGTCCGCTACCTACGCCGCAAGCTGGGCGCCGACTATTTCGAGACCGTCCGCGGGATGGGCTACCGGCTCACCTGAGTCGATGACGCTGGGCTTGGATCCGGGCCTAGTCTGGCGTCTCGGCGCTCGGCGGGCTGACCGGCGAAACGCTGGACTTCGCGCTCGGCTTGGCGGACGGCGTCTTGCCAGTGCTGCTTGGGGAAACGGTTGCGCTGGCGCTCTCCGAGCCGGACGCGGACGGTGACGCCGACGGCGTGCTGCTCGGATCGCTTGAGGCTGTGCTCAATGGCACGACGACCGCGGGTCGGGCTTCGATCGGCGCCGGGCCGCTGCCCTGGAGCGCGAAGGCGCCGAGTCCGACAGAGGTGAGTCCGATCGCGCCGGACACCGCCCAGAAGGTGGAACGCTGTGACATTGGCACTTTCGGCCTCCTTTCGTTGCTGGTTCAAAGCTAGGTGAGGGGGTCCGCCCGGGCCAGAGCGGACGGATTAGGGTTCTCTCATCTCGGGCCGCCGCCCTGCTCGCCGCGCGCACGCGCCGCCCAGGCTTCGGCCAACTCGAGCCGGTGCTCCGCCTGGTGCCCGTCCGCGCCGGCGATCAGGCTGAGCACCACCGCACCCACCCGCGCGAACAGCGCCGCGGGCGCGACCAGGGCCGCGAACTCGTCCGTCCACCGCTCAAGGACGATCGGCACCGCCCGATAGTGCTCCGGCGACAGGCCCGGCAGCACGACCAGGTGCGCCAGTAGACAGGCCAGGTCGTCTTCGCGGCGCCCAGGGCCGCTGGCGTCGAGGTCGATCAGCATGAGCCGTGGTGAGTCGACGAAAAGGTTCGCTTCGTAGAAATCGCCATGGGTAGGGACGAGCGGCCCGACCGGCGCAGTGTCGAGCACACCCTGGAGCTTCCGCTGCAAGGCGTGCAGACGCTCGGTGTGCGCGGGCAACCGATCCACCGCGGTTGCGGTATGGAAATCGAGGCGGTCCGACCACGCTGGTCGGCGCGGCAGGTCGCAGAGTTGGTTGGGGAGCGCGTCGAGCAGGCCGATCAGGTCGGCTGCGGCCGGCAACTCGGGATCATCATGCGTAGCGAGGACGTGAGCCAGCGAGCGTCCGGATGCCCGCGGGGTGAGCAGCACGCCCGGGGCCGGCCGGGCCAGCAGCGCAGGGGTCAGCCCGGCGTCAGCCAGCAGGTTCTGGCGGACGGCGAGCCGGTCGGCGCGCTCCGGGCGCAGCACCTTGAGATAGGTCTCGCTGCCGTCCGCCGTGGCGCGAAGCACTGCCCGGCGCAGCGGACGGTAAGCCAGGAGGGTGAGATCGAAGTGGTTCGGCGTCACCTGTAGCCAGGACATCACCGTCGCGGGGTCGCAGGCCGCTGCCAACCCGGGAAGCAGTGGGTCGCCGGGATGCCGCCAGACCGCAAAGCTCAAGTGGTCCCGGCTGAGGGTGGCCGGCGCAGCCACGTCCGCGGTGGTGACGAAGAGGTCCTCCTGCACGGGACGTCCGCTCGGGTCGGCGTAGCTGACCGAGTACCCGGCGGTGACCTCAGCCCCGGGCCGGTACTGCCAGTTGGCCAGCGTGGCGGTGAACCCTGGCACGTCGGCGGACGGGTCGCCGGTCAGCGCGGCGAGCAACAGCCCCCCTGCGTCCGGGGACTGCAGGAGGGCTGCGGCTCGGTCGAGATCACTCATGTAGTCAGTCTGCCGAACGGGCGCTCGGGGCCGACTGCGGCGAGGCCGGGGTGTTCGGGGTGTTGGGGGTGTTCGGCGTGTTGGGGGTGTTCGGCGTGTTGGG
>JAKOQD010000201.1 GCA_029778515.1 Actinomycetes bacterium | reverse complement strand
GTGTTCGGCGTGTTGGGCGTGTTGGGAGTGTTGGCGGTGTTGGGAGTGTTCGGCGTGTTCGGTGTCAGTGAGGTGTTGACGGTGACGCTGGAATCGCTGGCAGTCGCGGACGGGTCGGCGCTGGCCGAGGGTGAGTTGGTGGCCGACGGGCTCGCCGAAGTGCTGCCCGGCGTGGCTTCAGCCGTGACCGACGGGGTCGGACTCGGGGTGACGGTCTCAGCCGTCGCCAGGGTCGCGCCGCCCAGCACGCTGATGCCGACGGCGCCGGTCACTGCCCAGAGAGCTGTGGATCGGGAGATCTTCATGGTGTGTCCCTTCTCGGTGATTGATTGGTTCGAGTTCACCCGACGCTGGTGAAACCACTGGGAGAGCCCCGTGAGAGTCCTCTAATGCGGGGGTTCGTCGGCCGCATCCGTCCACGAGGCCCTCGGTCCCGCACAGGGTGGACGGTTCCGCGCCGTCTGAGCGCGAAAGCGTCCACCTTGTTGGTGGGTGAACGCTGGGCCGGGTCGCTGCGCGACTAGGGTGCAGGCGTGGGCGTGCCAGTCGATCCGGAGCGGCCGTTGATCGGTCCGCGTTCGATGCTGCTGATTCGGCAAGGGCTGCGCCGCTGGTTGGCGGCGGTCGTGCTCACCGGGAATCGGCTCGACCACTACCAGCGTCGCCTGGATCGTCCCGACCGGCCGTGGGTCCGGCTCGGTGCGATCACTGAGTTGGCGACCGGGGCCGGAGCGCTGTCGAGCCGCCACGGGGTGCTCATCGTGCAGGTGCCGCAAGCCGATGGCGCGCACGTCCATCAACTGCTGGACGCGACTTGGCAGCCAGCTGTCGCGATCTCGCAGCCAGTTGCGCAGACGGAGCCGATTCCCGACGATCTGAGCGATTCAGCCGTGAGATCGCGACACGCCCGCGCGATCTGCGTCGTCGGCGACCGGGCGTTGGCAGATGAGGCGGGCTCGATCTTCGGCTACCGCCGGGTCGACGGACGCTGGGAGCGCGACTCCTGCCTTCGCCTGGCTGACGCCGAGCCGTTCATTGCGGACGTGCCTGAGTCGGTGAAGCTCGCTCAGGTTTCCGGCGACGCCGACGCGACCCCGACGCCGTGGGGCGTGCGCGAACCGACCCTGAGCCGCTCACTCGCCACCGCCGGCATCGTCGGCACCGACCTTGGTGTGCGGGTCGAGCACGAAGGCCGAAGCTTCCTGCTCTTCGGCGACACCCATTGGCGCGGACGGCCATGGTTGCGCACGCGGGATGCGGTGGCGGAAATCACCAATGACGGCCCACGGCCGGGATTGCCCGGCGTCCGCTTCCACGGCTCACCACTCAAGTTGACCGGTGCGCCGCTGCTAGGACGCGACCGCGTCACCATGCGCGAATACGATGTGCCATTGGACGGATACTCCCAGGTTGGCCAGCTCTTCGTCTTTTTCACCAGCAATCATGGCCGTGACGGACGCGTGATGGGACGGTCGATACTGACGGTGGCCGACTCGCAGCTGACCATTGATCCGGCAGCGCGAAGGCGTCCGCTCAGGTTCCGCGCGCTCGGCACGTTCAGTGCGCACCATTTCATCAATGTCTCGACGCAGCTGCGTCCGGCTGCCACGGTGCCAGGGTGCATCGGCGACGGGGACGTGCTGCTCGTCTGGGGCACCGGGCCCTACCGCGCCGGACTGCCGCGGTTAGCCCTGCTCGACCAGGCGGCTCTCGCCGCGATCGCGACGGGCGGCAGCCCGGCCGAGGCTGGCGTCCGCTACTGGAACCGCGCGGGCTGGTCACAACACGAGCCTGAAGCCGAACCGCTGTTCGAGCCGGCTGCGCTGGGGGAGTTGTCCGTCCGGTGGGTTCCGGAGGTCAGCCGCTACCTGATGCTGACCGCTTCCGGCCCAGAAGACCCGATCGGCCACGCCATCACCCTGCGCACTGCGGTCCACCCATGGGGGCCCTGGTCGCCAAGGCGCCGGCTGCTCGACTGGGTGGCGACCGGTATGGCGCACCACGATCCGCACACCCGGTTCATCAAGGCTGCGACCGACGGTTCCGACCCGGTCGGCGACCAAGTGTTCGCGGCACAGGCGCGCGGGACGGGCGCCGCCTACGCGCCCTACTTCTTCGACGCCGCCGTCGACGGCGAAGAGCTGCTGCTCCGCTACACCCTCTCGACGTGGAACCCCTACCAGGTGGTGCTGATGGCCCACCGCCTCCCGATCGCCGCCCTGTAGGCCCGCCAGCTGAACGAAAGGGGACGGTTCCTTTTCCGTTCAAGTTATCCACAGGCCGGACGGGGCGGGAAGGCGCGTCCTCTACGCTATGAGGGCAATCGAAGCGGAGGTGAGCGTGCGCACAGAGTCGGTGCGAATCTGGGCGTGGCGAGTCTTGCTTGTCCTACCGCCGCTGCTCGCCGCGATTCATGCCGGCGGCACCCAGATTCCGGGAGCCAGCCTGCTGCCGTGGCATCCGGGCATGATCGATCTCGAGGTCTATCGCCGGACCGGCGAGCTGGTGCTCAGCGGCGGCGACATCTTCAATGCTGAGGGACTGCCCTGGATCTATCCCGGCTTCGCCGCCCTGCTCACGGTGCCGTTCGCGGTGGTGCCGTTCGAACTGGCTGCGGTGGCCTGGCTGGCGCTGTCCGCCGCAGCGTTGGCCGCGATCATCTATCGGCTGGGCTACACCGGCTGGCAGCTCTCGGCCCTCACGACGGTGTGCATTCTCTTCGTCCATCCGGTTCGGGAGACCCTCGGCTTCGGCCAGCTCGGCATCTTCCTGGTGGCCGCGGCCGTGCTCGACTCGATGCCCGGGCCGCGGGTGTTCAAGCGCCGGATCCTGCCCGAGGGCTGGCTGGTCGGGGTCGCCACCGCGGTGAAGCTCACTCCCGCGGTGGTGGCCGCCTACAACTTCTTCGCCGGACG
>JAKOQD010000200.1 GCA_029778515.1 Actinomycetes bacterium | reverse complement strand
TCCGGCCTTCGCAACCAGCAGGACAACGTCCTGACCACCGCGGCCCGCGTCCTTCACGGCCAGGCCCTCGCCGGTACCGCGGTCGAGGATGACGATGGTGTCGGGGTAGGTCGCCACTCGTCCGCCGTCGTTGTCGACCGCCATGTACTCGTTGAGGTACGGGACGGTGTGGTCGCCGATCCGGAAGGTGCCACGATCCCAGCCCCCGATGGTCCTGGTTCGCTTCTCGATCCGCAACGGACCGGCGTCCACCACCTGCGCACCCAGGCGCTGGGCGACCGCCTCGACCACCGCGTCCGCATTCCCGGGCGCCTGCGCCGCGGCCAGGTCGCGGCCAAGGTCGAGCGCGAGCGAGATCGAGCCGTGCGCACCGTTGGCCTTCACCCAGTCAAGTTCGACCGGATTGCGTGCGGACGCGATGAAGCCACCGACCCGCACCGAGATGTCGCGCAGCACGTCGTCGACGGTGTTCAGATTTCCACGATTGACCGACTGGAAATGCCCGTGCAGTTCGCGGTTGCCGCCGGAGACCACCTGGATGGACTCGTAGCCGGCCCGCTCGCCCAGGCCAAGTCCGCCGAGCTTGCCGGTCGGGTGGGCGCGCACGTCGCCAGCGCTGTCGAGCACCAACACGCCCAGCACAGCGGACTGGATCCACCCGTTCACCGTTGTGGAATACCCATTCTGCGCAGTCATCACCGCACCGATGGGCACCTCCGCCACCCGGATCAGCTCCTGCAACGCGTGCACGTAGTCGACCGGACGGATCTCCCAATCCTTCGCTGCCGGAGCACCGATCGCCGAGACGGTGGCTACCCAGGTCGCTTCAGGCAACTCATCGATCGAGGCCAGCACGGGCCGCTCGAGGCTGGTGGCGAGCGTTCCCATCAGCTCGCCGTGGTGCTTCCAGCCGCCGCCACCGCAGGCCAGGATGCCGCCGCCGAGCACCGCATGGCGTGCGTCCGCACTGGTGAGTTCTCTCATCGGTTCTCCCTAACGCTGGCTGAACTGTCGTTCCAATGACCGGACGTACGCCGGGATGACGGTGAAGCTGGACGCACCCAGTTGACCGGCGCCTCCCCGGTCTCGCCGCCGGCGGCCACGCTGGCCTCGGCCTCGGTATACCCTGCGGAGGCGTGGCGCAGCACGCCGAGACCGGTGTCAGCGTCGAGGGCGCGACGCAGCCGGACGGCCGTCTCGGCACGCCCGTCCGCGACGATCGAGACACCGGCCGACTGCATCCAACCCGAGTACCCGCCACCTCCGGAGTGGATGGCCACCAGGTCGGCACCGGTAGCGGCGAGAAGCATCCCGTCAAGGAGCGGGAAGTCGGTGGACCCGTCCGAGCCGTCCCGCATGCCTTCGGTGCCGATTCGCGGGTGGGTCATGGCCGCGGAGTCGAGATGGTCACGACTGAACAGCACCGGCGCGACCAGCGTGCCGTCCGCGACCAGCTCGTTGACCGCCACCGCGAACGCCGAGCGTTCGCCATGTCCCAGCCAGCAGGACCTGGCTGGCAGGCCCTGCTGCGGCACGTACTCACGAGCCAGTTCGATCCAGCGCGCGACCTCAGGGCGCCGCGGGAACGAACGGGCAGCGAGGTCATCCAGCACCAGTTGGTCTGCTACCGAACCCGAGAGCGCCACCCATCGGAACGGCCCGATCCCCCGGGCGAACAGCGGCCTCAGATAGGCCTCCATGAAGCCCGGAATGCGGTTCACTTGATCGGTCGCGGCCGCACCGAGATGCTCGATCGCCTGCACCCGCAGGTTGTTGCCGTTCTCGAACACCACCGCGCCAGCGGTCGCGAGGGCCAGCATGGCCTCCACCTGCGCAGCGATGGACGCACGCGCGTCGCGCTCCACCTGCCGAGGCTGGGTCTCCCGAAGCGTCCGCCAGCCGGCGAGGTCGTAGCCGCGCGGCAGGTAGCCGTAACGGGCGTCGTGGGCAGCTGTCTGGTCGGTGACGATGTCGGGGACGACCCCACGCGCGGCGATCTCTGCGAAGACGTCCGCTGCGTTGGCGAGCAGCGCGATCGCGACAGTCTCCGCTGCCGACTTGGCCTGATGCAGTGCGGCCAGGGCGTCGTCAAGGCTTTCGGTGACCAGGTCGAGCGCTCCGGTAGCCATTAGGCGTTCGGCCTTCACGGGGTCCACCTCGGCCGTTAGGGAACTCAGACCAAGCATGCGTGCGCTGATCGGCTGCGCGGAGCCCATGCCGCCGAGGCCGGAGGTGAGCACCCAGCGGCCGGAGAGGGCGTCCGCCTCCGATCCGGGTGCGGCCCCGAAGTGCGTCCGAGCGATCGTGCCGAACAGCTCGTAGGTGCCCTGCAGCACTCCCTGCCGGCCGATGTACTGCCACGCCGCCGCAGTGAGCCCACCCCACATCGTCTGGCCGGCGGCGGCGCGAGCGTAGAAGCGGTCTGCGTCCGACCAGCGTCCGACTGTGTTGTTGACCGCCGAGAGCACCAGCGGTGCGGGCGTGCCGGTGCTCAGCACGCCGACCGGCGCACCGGAGGCGAGCACCAAGGTCTCGGCTTCGTCCAGTTCGAGCAGGGCGTTGACGATGGCGTGGGCGTCCGGCCAGGAGCGGGCCGCCTTACCGAGGGACGCATACACGATCAACTCGTCGGGAGACTCAGCGACTTCGAGGACATTCTCGAACATCCGCAGCAGACCCTCCGCACGCCAGTTCCGGGCGCGGAGTTCACCGCCGCGCTGGGCGACGATCGGCACGCCGGGGCCGGCGAGGATGCTGCTGGGACGGGCGGATGCGCCGGGACTAGAAACGGTGACCTCCGGTGGGCGGAGCCACAGTGCCGAAATATCGGCTGGAGCGGCTGCTTTGAACGATTCGCGGGGCTCGACCTAGTGGTCGGCTTGGTGGGTTGGAAGCTGTGCCCTCAGCAACAGTCCGAGCGGTGGGTGCCACGACAACACATCGCCCGACAACACATGCGACAACAACGTTCGTGCACAGCCCACCTCCCTAAATTGAATCGTCAATCGGCATCGTGGGGAGACATTAGCATGCCCTCGAACCCGTCCCTGAGGAGACGATGGGCACATGCCCGTCGACAAGCTCAGGAATCGTCTCTGATCGGGTGGTCGAGCGCCGAGGAGCCCGTCAGTCGCCGATGGTCTTGCGGCGCAGGTCCTTACGGAGCTCCGGCGGCAGGGCGAAGGTGAGGTTCTCCTCGGTCAGCCGCTCCTCCACCGCGGGCGGGAATCCGCGCTCGGTGAGGAAATCAAGCACGCCCTGTACCAGCGCGTCCGGCACCGAGGCGCCAGAGGTGACGCCGACTGAGCGCACGCCGTCCAGCCAGGCTTCGTCGATCTCGCTGGCGTTGTCAACACGATAGGAGGCCTTCGCGCCCGCCTCCAGCGCGACCTCCACCAGGCGCACCGAGTTCGACGAATTCCTGGACCCGACGACGATCACCAGGTCGGAATGCGCGGCGATCTGCTTGACCGCCGACTGGCGGTTCTGGGTGGCGTAGCAGATGTCGTCGCTGGGCGGGTCCATCAGCGCCGGGAACTTCTCCCGCAGGCGTCCGACCGTCTCCCAGGTCTCATCGACACTGAGCGTGGTCTGGCTCAGCCAGGCGACCTTGCTCGGGTCGGCAAGTTCGACTCCCGCCACATCATCGGGGTGCTGCACCAGCGTGATGTGCTCCGGAGCCTCGCCGGTCGTCCCCTCGACCTCTTCGTGGCCGGCGTGCCCGATCAGCAGGATCTGGATGCCCTGGCCGGCAAACCGCTTGGCCTCGTTGTGCACCTTGGTCACCAGCGGACAGGTGGCATCGATCGTCTTGAGCCCGCGATCGGCGGCCTCGGCATGAACCGCCGGCGAAACCCCGTGCGCGGAGAAGACGACCGTTGCACCCACGGGCACCTCGGCCAGTTCTTCAACGAAGATCGCGCCGCGGGCCTCCAGGTCCTCGACCACGTGCCGGTTGTGCACGATCTGCTTGCGCACGTAGACCGGCGGACCGTAGACGTCCAGCGCTTTCTCCACGGTGACCACTGCGCGATCCACACCGGCGCAATAGCCCCGGGGCGCGGCGACCACCACTCGCTTGGCATCTGGCATGGGCACGATTCTACGTCGCGTGACCGGTGGCCCCTGACGGACCCTCGCGTGACCGAATGGGACAGACCTGACACCAGCCGACGACTCGTCGCGCTGGTCGGCGATCCGGCGCGTCGACTGGCAGCTTTGTCCCATTCGACACCGGCGTACGCGTTCGGTTCGACACCGGCGCGCGCGTTCGGGCCGATCCGACCGGTGTCAGCACCGCCCGCTAGCGTGAGCATGTGCCAATGCCGAGTTCGCCGGAGCAGCCCCAACCGCTGCGAGCTGTGGTCGCCGCGACCAAGCAGTGGGTCGAACGGCTGAACCCGATCTGGGTGGAAGGCCAACTGATTGAGATCAAGCGCCGCGCCGGATCGGTAACCCAGTTCCTAACCATGCGCGACACCCTGGCTGAAGTCTCGGTGACCCTCTCCACCTCACTCGCCGTGCTGGACGCCGCCGGTCCCCTAACCGAAGGCACCGTGGTGGCAGCGTGGGTACGTCCGACGGTGTGGAGCAAGTCGGGCAGCCTGACCTTCGAATGCCGCGAGCTGCGTGCGTCCGGGGAGGGTCGGCTGCTGGCCGCGATCGAGCAGCGCAAACGCATGCTGCAGGCCGAAGGCCTGTTCGACCCGGCGCTGAAGAAGCGCTTGCCCTTCCTGCCGCGAAGGATCGGGTTGATCACCGGAACGCAGAGCGCGGCGGAGCGCGACGTGGTCGAGAACATCGGACGCCGCTGGCCGGCCGCCGTGCTGGAGGTGCGGCACACGCTGGTGCAGGGCGCAGCTGCGGTCGAGCAGTTGATCGATGCGGTCCGGGCGCTGGACCGCATGCCGGAGGTGGACGTCATCATCATCGCCAGGGGCGGCGGCTCGTTGGAAGACCTGTTGCCGTTCAGCGACGAGGCGCTGGTGCGCGCCGTTCACGCGTGCCGGACGCCCGTGGTGAGCGCGATCGGACACGAGACCGACACCCCCATCCTCGATCTGGTGGCCGACCTGCGCGCGTCCACGCCGACGGACGCCGCCAAACGGGTGGTGCCGGACGCGACCGCGGAAGCCACGGCGATCGCGCACGCGATCGGCCGGGTGCGACAGGCCGTGCTGAACCGGGCGGGCACCGAAACGCGTCGTCTCGCCGAACTGCGCAGCCGTCCGGTGCTGCGCGACCCGTCCGCGTCGCTGGAGGGGCATCGCGAACGGCTGGCGCACCAGGAAACGCGGCTGCGGCGAGCGATCGAGGCGCGGCTCCGCGAGGAGCAGCTGGGCCTCGGACACACCATCGAGCGGGTGCGCTCGTTGTCACCCCGCGCCACGCTAAACCGCGGCTACGCGATCCTCGCGGACGCCGATGGCGGCACCGTCGATCGAGTCGCGGCCACCAGCGTGGGCGCCGCGATCACCGCCCGTCTCGCGGACGGACGCCTCGAACTGACCGTCACCGATGTCGAACCCCAGGAGCAGCCATGACCAAGCTCAGCTACGAAGAGGCCCGCGACCAGCTGGTCGAGATCGTCCGGCAACTCGAGACCGGCAGCGTGCCGTTGTCGGAGTCCATGAAGCTGTGGGAACGCGGCGAGGAACTCGC
>JAKOQD010000199.1 GCA_029778515.1 Actinomycetes bacterium | reverse complement strand
TGGATCTGTTCGGCACCCTCGGCGCGTTCCGGGCGGCTTTCCTGTCCTACTACGACTGGCTCGACACGGGCAGTTCCCAGGCATGGCAGCAGTGGCAGGCCGACAAGGCCGCCTATGACGCGGCGGTGGCACAGCACCTCGCGACGTATGCGGGCGATCTGGACACCCCGGCCTACGAGTTCGGCGCCGTGGACGTCGGTTTCGCGCACGCCGAGCGCACGCGGTCCTCGCAGCTCGTCACGCTGGCGGTGTTGATCGCGATCGTCGCCATCGTGGTGCTCGCTCTGCTCGGACGCCCGGCGGCGCGGGGTTTGCTGATCGGTGCGACGCGGCCATGGCGGCTGCCTGAGACAGGACCGAAGTGGGTGTGGGTGGTGCCGGCGGTGCTGCTCATCGCCTCCCGGGGTGCTTTCTCCGGCTGGTTGTCATGGAGTTACCTACTGGCCACGATCGGTTCCATGGCGGCCTTCACCGTGGCGGTGCGGCTACTGGTACGAGGACGCGACCCCTTCCCGCTCTACGCCGCCCTCGGGGGCGCGTTCCTGCTCAAGACTGTGTTGCTGTCACTGGTCGTCGTGCTGCGCGGACCGTTGTTCTACTGGTACCGGTTCTGGACCGACGAGACCTACCGCACGGTGTACGTGACGCTGAGTGTGGCGGCGTTCCTGTGGTTGTTCTGGGTGACGTATGTGGTGTTGCGTGGCCCGTACGGGCTCGGCCGGCGGGCGTCGTTGGGTCGCGTGCTGCTCGGGATCGCCGCTCCTGTGCTCGGGCTCGGGGCGCTCATGCAGGTCTCCGGCCTGGAAACCGCGCTCACGACGTTCAACAACCAGATGGCGCTGCTGCCGCTGGGCCTGTCCCGCATCCTGGGGATCACCGTGCACCTGGGGATTCCGACGTCGATCCCGCTCTACCTGCTGGTACTCGGTGCCGTGCTGGCAGGCGTGGGGTTGCTGCTGGGCGCCTGGCGGCGGCCGACGATAGCGCCGACGCCCTGACCCGGCGGCGAGAGTTGCATGGTTGCCCATCCCAGGTCATCAAGCGGGAAACGGTGCGACTCGCGGTGCACGAGAAGGGCAACATCGCGACTCTCGCGCTCAGCGAGGCCGCGACGCCACCCGGTAGGCCGCAACCAACGCACCCGTGAGCAGCACACTCAACAGCCCGGGTACCACAAGCGCCGCCCGTGGTCCCATCGCGTCGGCCAGCAGGCCGATCAAGGGTGCGCCGACTGGGGTGGTCCCGAAGAACACGGCCATGTACAGCGCCATTACGCGACTTCGGTGGTCGTCGTCCGTGCGTGTCTGCAAGTAGGAGTTGGCTCCGGTCATCATCGTGAGACTGGCCCCGCCGGCCGCAATTAGAGCAGCGGCGAACGTCAGCGGGTTGGGCATCAGCCCGGCGATGACGGCGATGACCCCGGCACCCCCAGCCGCGAGTGCCACCATCCGCAGATCGGTCCGCGCGCGCCGGGCTTGTACGAGGGCGGCGGCCAACGAACCGACTGCCATCAGCGAGGTCAGCACGCCGAAACTGCGGGCACCGGCGCCGAACTCGCCGGTCACCATCAGCGGAATCGTGATCGGGAAGTTGAAGACCAGCATCGCGACCGCGCCCGCGGTGGCGATCACGAACCACAGATCGGGCCGCCGCCGCACGTAGCGCAGGCCCTCCCGCAGCCCACCCCGTGGTCGCTCGCCGTGCGCGGGCGCCAGCCGGATGCGGTGCAAAGCCCCGAGCATGATGACGAACGTCAGGGCGTTGACCAGGAACACCGGCCCCGGCCCCCACATGGCGATCATCACGCCGGCCACGGCCGGACCCACCAAACGGGCGGCGTTGAAGTTCGCGCTGTTCAACGCGACGGCGTTGACCACCTGATCGGCGGGAACCAGGTCCGACACGATCGACTGCCGCGCCGGACCGTCCAGCGCCGTGAACAAACCGAGGAGCAGCGCGAAACCCAGTACTAGCGGCCCGGTCGCCAGGCCGGCGATCGTGAGTATGCCCAGGCCGAGCGCCTGCAGACCCATGCCGACCTGCGTGATCTGCAGCAGCCGGCGGCGGTCGTAGCGGTCAGCCAGCACGCCTGCCCAGGGCGCGAGAAACAGCATCGGGGCGAACTGGAACGCGACCACCAGCCCGAGCATCGTCGGGTCGGACGTGACCTGCAGTACCAGCCACGACTGCGCGACCCGGTGCATCCAGGTCCCGGCGTTGGAGAACAGGGCGCCGGTCGCATAGCGCCGGTAGTTCGGGACCGCCAGCGCGGAGAACGTCTCGGCTAGTCCAGAGCGAGCCGGTTCAGCAGTGGGATGGCTTCCTCGATCGCCTGCAGCTCCTCGTCGGTCAGTTCCGCGAGGCGCCGGGACAGCCACCGGTCGCGGCGTTGCCGGTCCTGCTGCACCATCTTCTCGGCTTGTGCCGTCGCCTGGTACCTGACTTGCCGGCGGTCGGTCGGATGCGGTTCGCGGCTGACCATGTCCTGGGCCAGCAGGCTGTGCAGGATGCGGGTCATGGACGGTGGTTGCACCCGTTCCGCGTCCGCCAGCTCGCCCGGGGACATCGGGCCGGAGCGCAACAGGGTGGCGAGCACGGCCATCTGGCTGGGCGTCATCGCATCGCTGGCCCGCTCGGTCCGCAACCTGCGTGCCAGCCTCATGACCGCGATCCGTAGATCGGGTGCGTCGGAATCGGCGGCCATCCCGCGCTCCTTGCAGAAGATCTATATTCATTACTCTTGCTAACGATATCGGGTGGAGCGATATTCCGCCAGTAGTCAAGACGGGCTCCTCAGATGTCGAATTCCTAAGCGTGAGGACTGTGGTGAGCGGCTTCGTGGCGGCGTTGCTGCTCACCCTTCCTGCCCCCGTTGCGGCCGACACGCAGCGCACCGTGGTCCTTGTGCAGCGGGCTGGCGACAGCCTGCAGGTCACGACCCAGTCGGCGGAATCGGCGGCCGACGCGCGCCGGATCATGACGCAGGAGAAGGCCGATCCCGACACGGTGTCCGTCGAACTGGACTCTCCCGTACAGGCCCTCGGCGACCCCGTCGCCCAATGGGGACTGGACGCGATTGGTGCACCCGTCACATGGTCGCGGACGACAGGCGAGTCGGTAGTCGTGGCGATCGTGGACACCGGCGTCGATGCCAGTCACGAGGATCTCGTCGGTCACGTGCTGCCCGGCCGGGACCTGACCACGAGGGTCGTTGCGTCCGCCGACACCGACCCGAACGGCCACGGCACGCATCTGGCCGGGATCGTCGGTGCCACTGCCGGCAACGGCCTCGGCGGCAGCGGCGTCGCCCCCGGTGTGACGATCCTGCCCGTGCGGGTGCTGGATGCCACTGGCGCCGGTTTCAGCAGTCAGGTCGCGGCCGGCATCGTCTGGGCGGCGGACAACGGCGCCGACATCATCAACCTCAGTCTCGGCGGCCCGGTCCGCAGCCAGGCTCAGGCCGAAGCCGTGGCGTACGCCGTGTCGAAGGGTGTCCTCGTGGTTGCGGCGGCTGGCAACGACCACCCCACGGATGCCGCGCAGTACCCCGCGGCCTTGCCCGACGTCGTCGCCGTCGGCGCGCTCACGCCCTCCGGGGAGCCCGCCAGTTTCAGCACACGGGGGGACTACGTGGACCTCGCCGCACCCGGCACACTGATCAGTTCGACGGTCCCGGGTAACCAGTACGCCGCCTATTCGGGGACCTCGATGGCAGCGCCGTTCGTCAGTGGCGTCGCAGCGCTGCTGGACGCCCTGCACCCTATGGCTCCCGCCGACCTCACCGCATTGCTGCAGTCCACCGCTGTCGACGTGGCGGACCCCGGTCCTGACACCGCCACCGGCGCCGGCCTGGTCTCGGCCAGCGCTGCGGTCACTGCGCTGGTGGGTCCGTTGTCCGCCGCCGCATCCCCGGCCAGCGCCGCCGTCTTGAGGCCCATCCGGGTCGCGACCGGCACGGTCCGGGTGCACCGCGGCAAGCGGGTCGTGCTGCGCTTTCCCGAGGTGCAGGGCGACTCCTACACCTGGTCCATACGCCGGCCGGGCACTGACTGGCGGGTGCTGCACCAGGACTCCGCCACGCTTCGCACGCCGCGGCTGACCCGAGGCTTGAATGGTGTGCGGTTCAAGCTGGTCGCACAGGCCGCGCCACCGGTGTACGGGATCGTGCGCATCAGGGTGCTGCCCTAAGTCTCACCGTTGGCGAACGGTGCAACATCGTCCAAACGGTGACATGCAGCGATCGCAGCGCCGCCGATCAGACAGAATAGGCCCCGTGGCATTGGTCGGTGAGGGTCTGGCAGTTGCTGCCGAGCCCGGTCCCGTGGACATGCCGCAGCTCGCCCGGCAGGCTGCCCGGCAGGCGCTGGCCCATCTCGGCAGCATCCCGAATCTCGCGTTCGTCTTCGTCGCGGCGCCCAATGCCGAGGACGCCGAACAGGCTCTGCTCGCCGCCCAAGCGCACTTCACGTCGGCCACTGTTCTGGGTACTTCCGCTGCGGGTGTGATCGCCAGCGGACGCGGCACCGACGAGGGCACGGCAGTCGCGATCTGGGCCGCGCGGATCCCCGGCTTACGTGCCCGTTCGTTCCACCTCGAGGTACTGCCCGCTTCCGATGGGCACCAGATCGTCGGCCTGCCCGGTCGCCGCCGCGATGACGTGCTGGCACTGCTGTTCACCGACCCGTGGTCGTTCCCGGCCACCGACTTCGTGCTCCACGCCGACGCACTGCTCACCAACCTGCCGCTCGCGGGCGCCGTCGCGTCGGGCCCCGCCCCGGCCCGCACTACTCGCTTCCTGCTCGACGGCCGCATCCACACCCGCGGTGCCATCGGGGTCATGCTGGGTGGTCATGTGGAGGTCACGACGTTGATGAGTCCGGCCTGCCGTCCGGTCGGCCCCGTGCTCACGGTGACGGATGCCGAGGGCTTCCTCCTCAAATCGCTGGCCGGCATCCCGGCGGCGCTGCGCGCTCAGGAGGTGATCGCCGCACTGGAGGAGCCAGATCGGTCGCTAGCGCTGGCCGGACTGCAACTCGGCGTGGCCACCGGTACGCAGGACCCACGCATGGGCGACTTCGTCGTGCACGAATTCCAAGCCGCAGAGGGCGAGCGCGGCGCATTGCAGGTGGGTGCGCCGGTGCCGGTCGGCGCCTCGGTGCAGTTTCACGTGCGTGACGAGACAGCGGCCGACGAGGACCTCAACGTGGTGCTGGAGGGAGTGGCCGCCCAGATGGAATCCCGGCTGGAGGGCGCTTTGTTGTTCGCCTCCACCGACCGTGGCCGGTTCATGTTCGACAGTCACGATCACGACGCCGCCATCGCACATGCCCGGCTGCTGGTGCCCGTCACCGGCTTCTTCGCCGACGCCGAATTCGCCCCGCTGCGGGCAACGACGGCGCTGAACCGCGGGACCGCCACGGTGGTGGCCATCGGTGCCGGACCGCGGGCCAAGGCGGGTCACACGCAAGCCGTCCGACCGCAGCAGGTGGCCGAGATGGATCCGATGACCCGCGAAGTGCACAAGATGCTGGCAGAGCTTGCCGAGCCCCCGGAAGAGGGGCTTCTGTGATCGACCTGGAGCAGGCCCGGCAGCGGCTGTCCGGCGTGGTGTACAAGACCCCCACTGTTCCGGCTCGCTGGCTCAGTGACGTGGTCGGCGGTCCGGTCTACCTGAAGTGCGAGAACCTGCAGCGCACCGGGTCGTTCAAGATCCGCGGGGCCTACAACCGGATCGCCGGGCTCAACGCACAAGAGCGGGCCCACGGGGTGGTCGCCGCCAGCGCCGGCAATCACGCGCAGGGTGTGGCCTTGGCAGCTGCCTTGCTCGACGTGCCCGCGACGGTGTTTATGCCGGAGGGGGCGTCGTTGCCCAAGATCGAGGCCACGAACGCGTATGGCGCCCAGATCGTGTTCGCCGGTTCCACGGTCGACGAGGCGCTGGCCGCCGCGACCGAACACAGCGAACGCACGGGAGCAGTGCTGATCCATCCCTTCGACCACCCGGACATCGTGGCGGGTCAGGCCACGGTGGGTCTGGAGATCGTCGAGCAGCATCCCGAGGTGCGGACCGTCGTGGTCTGCACAGGGGGAGGTGGCTTGCTTGC
>JAKOQD010000198.1 GCA_029778515.1 Actinomycetes bacterium | reverse complement strand
GCTGCGGGCGTACGACTCGCCGCGGCAGGCCGGCGTGATCGCGATTAACTTCCGCGACGCGGACGACGAGCTGATCGGTGCCTCGCTGTGTTCGCCGGTCGACGATGTGCTGTTGGTGTCGAAGAAGGGCCAGGCGATCCGGTTCGCGGCCGACGACGAGCAGTTGCGTCCGATGGGGAGGGCGACGTCCGGGGTGACCGGGATGAAGTTCCGTCCGGGGGATGCGCTGTTGAGCATGTCGGTGATCGGGGCGGACATGCCCGAGGACGATCGCTACGTGTTCACCGTGACCGACGGCGGTTTCGCGAAGCGGACGGCGGTGAGCGAGTACCGCCAGCAAGGCCGGGGTGGTCTGGGGATCAAGGCCATGAAGCTGAACGAGGACCGCGGATCGCTGGTGGGCGGCCTGGTGGTGCAGGAGTCGGACGAGGTGATCGCGATCAAGGTGAGCGGCCAGATCACGCGCTCGGCGGTTGCCGAGGTGGCGGCCAAGGGCCGGGACACGATGGGCGTGAAGTTCGTAGGCGTCGCCGATGACGACGCGGTTTCGGTGATCGCGCTCAATCCGGAAAGCGCCGCGGACGACGATGAGCACACTGCGGTTGTCGAAGAGGTGGCTTTGGAGGGTACCGTTGAAACTCAGGAGCCCGAGGTAGCGACCACTGCCGACCCGACGACGTCCGAGGAGGAGCCTGGTGACTGACCGCAAAGGCACTGCTGACCCATACGCGGGTCCCGCGGCGACGAATGGGTCCGAGTGGAGCGTGGAGGGCTGGACGGTGTCCGAGGACGGCCTGAGCGACACGGTCGTCCGGATGCCGAAGATCACCGACGTTGACTCGCAGCCGACCTTCGTCGCGCCGGCCGACCGGCCGGATGAGCCGGTCGATCCGCTCGGTGACGGCGCCCCGGCGCTGCCTTCGATGGCGGTGACCGCGCCAGTGCCGCCGGTTCCTGCGGCGGTAGCGGTTGCTCCGGTCCCACCGGTTCCGGCCGCTGCGGCTGCAGTTCCCGTGTCCGCACCGAAGCCGAAGAAGACTGGACTACGGCGCACGCGAAAGGCGCGACTGCGGTTGTCGCGGTTGGATCCCTGGTCGGTGATGAAGACGTCGTTCATGTTCTCGATCGCGTTCGGGATCATGTTCTGGGTGGCCACCTGGCTGCTGTGGACGGTGATCGTGCAGTCGGGCCTGTTCGAGGCGATCAACGCGCAGATCCTGAACATCATCCAGAACCCGAGCAATACGACCACGTTCCGCATCGAGGACTACGTGAACACCAACAAGGTGCTCGGCATCGCCGCGTTGCTGGCCGTGGTGAACGTGGTGATCTCGACCGCGCTGGGCACGCTGTTCGCGTTCCTCTACAACCTCAGCGCGAACGTCCTGGGCGGCCTGGAGTTGACGCTGGCTGAAGACTGAGGCTGACGTTCTCCGAGCCAGCCACGTGCCCGAGCCTCTCCGGGGCCGGTCGAAGGGTTCCCGCACGGCTGGTCGAGCTTGTCGAGACCCATTTGCCACAAAACGCACTGTCGATGCTCGATATCGGCTTTCAGCGCGCGTCCCGCGCAAGCTCAGCGCATTTTGTCCTGCAAGCGCCCCCGTCCGCCCTCAGTTTGGCCTGGACGCCACGACTCAGGTAACGTTCTGCCTTGCGTGCAACGCAGGCGGGCCTATAGCTCAGACGGTTAGAGCGCTGCCCTGATAAGGCAGAGGTCACTGGTTCAAGTCCAGTTAGGCCCACCCGTAGTCAGAGCCCGAATCACTTAGTCAACGGTGGTTCGGGCTCTCCGCTTTTTACTCGTCGTCGGGGTTCAGCCGCAGGGTCATCGCCATGAGCCAATGATGCCAATCTGGTCGCGAGGGTCCACCCCCGTCGCGCCCGGTGAGTTTCGTGCCAACGAATAGGTCCGGCAATGCACATCGTGCGGCGGTTTGCACCGGGTGTGGCTGTCCGAGTGGCCTTGGCGCTGCACGTTGCTGTTGCAGTTCGCGGCGGCGGTGGGCGATCTCATCGGTTTCAGGTGGTTCCTTGGGCAGAGGGTCCGTAAGGGGAGCAACAAGAGAGCTTTCGGATTTTTCGAATGTGTCTACACTGGGAACATGAGCACCCAGACGACAGACGCGACGACTGTCCTGCCACCGGCGGACATGGAGGCGATGCTCGACCTCTCTCGCTTCCTCGCGCACGTCACCGAGCCGGCCGCGCTGCTGGGGCCCGACGGCCAGACAGTGCCGCTGCCGATTGAGGCCTACCAAGTGCTGGTGAAGGTGGTGGAGTCGATGCGAGCGGGTAAGGCGATCACAGTCGCCCCCCTTGATCAGCGGCTCACCACGCAGGAGGCAGCGGACTTCCTGGGCATCAGCCGACCGACCCTCGTGAAGCTGCTCGAACAGGGCGAGATCTCCTACGAGCGGCCAGCGGCCGGCCGGCATCGCAGGGTGCGGCTCAGCGACGTCCTGGCCTACCAGGTTCGCAAGCGCCAAGAGCGCCGCGTCACGCTCGATCAGATGACCGCCGACGCGGTAGAGGCGGGGCTCTACGACGTGGTTCCCGACTACAGCGAAGCCCTGCGGGCAGCCCGCAAACGTCGGGCCAGCTGAACCGTGGCCCGCTACAGCGCGTTCCTCGATGCGTGCGTGCTCGTCCCTATCGCGCTGGCCGACACGCTGCTTCGCCTAGCAGAGGCCGGGCTATACCGGCCGCTGTGGAGTGATCGAGTACTGGACGAGGTGATCGACGCGATCGGAGGGATCCATCCAGAGCTCGCCTCGGGTCCCGCGCGGTCGCGAACTGATGCCATGCAATCCTCCTTTGAGGGTGCATGCGTCACGGACTGGGAGGAGTTGGTTGCTGGCATCGCTCTCCCGGATCCTGACGACCGCCACGTGGTGGCTGCGGCGCTGCAGGGACGGGCAGACATGATCGTCACCGCGAACGTGCGGGACTTTCCGAGCGAGATCTTGGAACCGATGGGGCTCGAGGTCCAGCATCCCGACGAGTTCCTGCTCAACCAGCTCGATCTCGAGCCGGACATCACTATCGCCACCCTGCATCGCCAAGCAGATGCGACGCGACGTCCGGCAATCACCACGAAGGTCTTGCTCGAACACCTATCCAGGTGCGGGGTTCCGGGGTTCGCGGCAACGGCGGCTCACCAACTGTGGCGGGCGACCTAAGTGGCAACGTCTCACCATTCGATAGCGCACGTAGGTTAGTGCTTGGTGGTGACCGGTTGGGGGTCTGTGATTCCTTACCCGGTAACAAGGTCGTGCAGGGCATTGTGGAGCCTGTCCGATCGAGCGGTGCTGGATGCGGCGTCGGCAGCTACCCGAGGGCTACTGGGCCTAGGCTTCCCCGATCTCAGGGGTTCCCGGCGTTGCCCTATTCTGGCGGGCATGTCGTTCGCGTACCTTCCCGAGACCCGCACCCGCGACCAGGTCGATGCGCTGCCCGGAATCACGGTGCTCCAGTTCGGCACCGATTGGTGTGGCTACTGCCGCGCGGCCGAGCCGGCGATCGCGTCCGTCCTCAGCGAAGCGGACGGTGTGCGCCACGTCCTGGTCGAGGACGGCAAGGGCCGTCCGCTGGGACGCTCCTTCCGGGTGAAGCTGTGGCCGACGCTGGTATTCCTCGCCGACGGTGCGGAGATCGCCCGGGTGGTCCGTCCGTGGGGTACGGGTGAACTGGTCGAGGCGCTGGCTCGCGTCCGCGCCGCTGCTGAGGCTGCATAACGCCGGCAGGCGTCCGGCCTCTGCCCGCATTCGTGCCTCTGCCCGTATTCATGGGGTAACCCAGGATGACCGGACGAACGCGCCCACCCGCCGACGGGGACCCCGGCGCCAACGGGGCAGCGGAGATCTCACGCTAACTCCTGATCGGCGCAGATTCCATGTTGCGTGGTTGTCCGCAAGCGGCCTTCTGCTTTCGTTGACACCCACCCTTGCCCGCCAGCTAGCCTGATTTCACCTACCGATTGGATCGTTTCAACGAAGAGGCGAGATCCCTCTGCGAACCATTTCCAATCAGCCGGGAACTAGTTTCGGATGATTCCGCAGGGCAGTTCGTTAGGTGACTTTGTGCTGCTCCAAGAATCTCCGTGGACCCTTTCGCAGCCACCCGCTGCGCAATCGCTAGGAGGTGCCGATCGCCGGTCTCGCGCCCGGTGGGCCGGTGGTGACGACGGTGAAGTTCAACCAGAACCAGCTGCGGCTGGTGAAGAGAAAGACCTTCCAGCTCGAGGAGGGCGTGTACTACACCAACGTGCACCCCGCCTACGCCGCGGCGGTGACCTGGGGTTCGTCGAACTCGAAGATCGCCACGGTGTCCGGTGACGGCATCGTTAAGGCGAAGAAGTCGGGAACGGTGACGATCACGGCTACCACCAACGAGCTGACCGAGGCCGGCGCGAAGGCGTCCACCTCGATCAGGATCACGGTGGTGGCGAAGAAGCCGAAGGTCAAGGTGACCAAGGTGTCCGCGTCCGTCCCGACCTCGCTGAAGCTGGGGCAGTCGGCGTACATCACCGGCAGCTACGCCTCCGCGAAGGCGGCTGGGGTCAAGGTCAGCTACGCCTCGTCCAACGACAGCGTCGCCAGCGTTGACGCGGTCGGACGGATCGTGGCGAAGAACGCCGGCACCCTGCGGATCACGGTGAAGGCAGGCAGCAAGACCAGGACCTACCCGGTCTCGGTCGGCTAGCCATGATCGCTGTGGGGGTGGGTCGCTCGGCCCACCCCCACAGCTCTGCGCAGCGGAAGCCGGACGCGCAGTCACGCATGCATACGAGCCGTTTGGCTGACCCCAACGCAGCGCGGTCCGAAGTGAACTTCACAGATACCTTGCATGCAATGATTTGGTGCACTAACGTGAGGATCCGATGCGGATTGAATCGTTCTAACGCTGATCTCAGCCACGACGGAAGTAGCAGCGGCCGGTGAGCAGCCGGTGATGGTCCGAGCAGAGTCGACGCGAGGAAAGGAGAACTCGATGGCTGTTGGTTTCGTCGTCGAGCATGAGCAATGCGCGGCCCAGACTGATAGCTCGCTAGCGGCTCTTGCCGAGTCTCGCGAGGGCGTCCGCACCCAGGATCTTCGGATTCTGCGGTTCCTGGCTGAAGGCCTCACCTTCGATGCGGTCGACGCCGCCTCGGCATCTCGGCCCGAACCGCACGCCGGCGCATGCGGGACCTTTGCGAGGAGTGGCAGGTCGGCACGACGGTTGAGGCGATCGTGGAGGCCGTTCGGAAGGGCCTGATCTAGCGACCAAGGATCGCTAGCCGCTCGGCGTGACCGCAGTGAACTTGCCGGCCTCCGTGACGATACGGGACCTTGCCTCTTCGATGGTGAGACGTTCGGTGCTTACCGATGCGGCCAGCCAGGCCAGCGACTCCAGGTACTCCGAGCCCATGTCGAAGTCCTGGTCCTCGAGCACCCACTGCGTGCTGTAGCCGGTCGCCAGCGCCATTCGAGCTCTGGCGAGCGCCGCCGGATCGACCTCTGGACGCAGTTCCCCATTGTCCTTGCAGATCTGATAGCGCCCGGTGAGCCTCGAGACGATGCTGCGATACATCTCGGCGTGATCGGCGTGGGTGCGGCTGAATGGATTGGACCCCTCAGAGGTGGCCGCCACCGAGAACTCGATCCAGCGCGGATTCTCCTGCGAGAGTGCCTTCGATCGCCAGGCCAACCCGAGCTCTTCGAAGAAAGTCAGTGGAGCTTCCAGCTGGGACCAACTCGCGCGCTTCTCGTCCGCATGCCGCCGTGCGACCGCGCTGAGCAGGTGTGACTTGGACGGGAAGTAGTGCAGCAGGCCGCCGTCGGTGAGGCCGCAGGCGGCCGCGATCTGCCGAAGGCTGCTGTTGTGATAGCCCTGCTCGAGGAAGACGCGAAAAGCGGTGTCGACGATGCTGGCGATCTTCTCGTCCGATCCCGAGTACCGTCCGCGTGCACCGTTCACGCCGCGATTGTAGGTGGCAAGGGCAGTTGGCCGCGCACGTCAGCTCAGCAGCCCGGCGAGCAGGTTCGCGATGACGTGAGCCAGCACGCCCGGCGCGACGCTCGCGGTGTGTTGGCGCAGCCACCCGAGCATCAGGCCGATCACGAACTGCCCGGCGACCAGCCAGATCAGCGACGGGCTGACGGTGAGTAGAAGCAGGTGGGGAAGCAGGAAGGCGACCCCTTGCACGATGATGCCGACGGAGGCACCCCAGTGCCGCGCGATGATGCCCTGCAGGAACCCTCTGAAGAAGAGTTCCTCGCCGGCGGCCGCGAGCACGACCGCGAGGGCGCCCCAAGCGTTGACGATCCGTCCGGAGGTACCGGAACCATGCAGGACGGCGGCCGGCACGCCAATGGTCGCCGTCCAAGCGATCGCGATGCTGATCAGGGCGAGCGCCGCGCCGTACAGCCACCCGCTCAGGTTCGGCCAACGCAGACCCAGGACTTGCGCGGCGTCCCGCGTCCGGCCGCGGACCAGGAAGTAGATCAGTGACGGCAGCGCGAACAGAGCGAACTCGAGCATGGCCTCATTCTCTCGCTCCTGCACGCGGGTCTCCCGCTGCCGGGCGGCGCGAAGCTTGGTTTGAGTGAGCGGCCCCACGAAATGGGACATTGCCGACACCACCGGCGTTCTGAGAACGCATCCGACGGCTCTCTTGCGGTCTCGGGGGAGCTCTGTCCCAATTCAGATGCCGCGAGCAGGACCAAGATGCTGATTGCTTGTCGCTCGGGTTGCGCGGACAGTGAGCGTAGCCGCTTCCGCCGCGACGAAGGATCGCCATGGACCCCATCGAAACCAACCCGGAGCTCTACCGTGTTGTTCGATAACGACCGCGTCCGGGTGTTGGAATACCGGGACGGCCCCGGCGACGCCACCCGGCCGCACACCCATCCCGACAGTGTGATGATCACGCTGAGCGCATTCCGGCGTCGGCTCCGTTCCGGGGGTCGGGAGACAGACATCGAGTTGCCGGCCTTTCAGGCGCGTTGGTTGGACGGACAGGAGCATTCCGGGACAAACATCGGCCAGACCCCCACGCACACGATCTTCGTGGAGTTGAAGGAGCCCGCCGAGCGCGGTGACGCCCCCGGGCGGCTGGGGCCTTCGACGTCCTGACCCTCTTTGCACTCCGGTTCACGGCGTTCTTCGAAGTCCGGACCATAGGGTGTGGCTCCATGCAGCGCGGACGGTGTGCTGGCTCACTGTCTAGGGGCTCAACTGCAGGTGCGGAACTCGACCATCAGCTTTCCGGGTCGTACATGAACTCCCGGACCTCCTGGGCGCACCGGCAGGCGCCCGCGATCTTGGCTGCCCACTCCAGCGCGGCCTCCCGAGTCGGCACCTCGAGAACCGTGTAGCCGCCCTCGATCTGCCGGGTCTGCGGGTAGGTGCCCTCGGTCAGGCTGCCGTCCCCCGCGACCAGGACCGCCGGGACGCTCTCGTTGATGCCGCCGCCGAACACCCAGACGCCCGCCGCTTTGGCCTCCCGTACCACGGCGTGCGCGGCGCCGGCGACGGCCGGAAGTTCTTCCTCGGAGACGGTCATGGCGCCGCTGGGGAATGAGATCAGATACTTCGCCGTCGGTCAGATCCTCTCTGCGTTTCCAGTGATCGCACCATCCGCGCGGCCCCTCGCTGGCGGACGGGGGCGCGGCGGTCGGTGTGCAGTGTCGGCGGTACATCCCGACATGGTGACGCCGGCGCGCGGTAACCCTTAGGCTGAGTGCAAAGCGATGGTCGATGAAGCCCGCAGGCACCGCGGTTGGGAGCGCTCTCAACCTTGGATAGCGGGAGTAGTGGAAGCGAGACAGAGGGAGTTCGGGACAGATGACGTCCGTCGAGGTGCTGGGCTGGGTCGCGACTGTGGTCGGGGCGGTGCTGGCGACCCCGCAGTTGGTTCGGCTCGTGCGGACGCGGAACGTCGAGGGTCTCTCGCTGGTTGGCTGGCAGACCGCCCTGGTGCTGAACATCGCCTGGACGGTGCATGGCATCAACATCGGGCAACTGCCGCAGATTCTGAGCAGCTCGCTTGCGCTGTTCACTACGGTGCCGATTCTCGTCCTGATGACGGGTGTGCTCGGACGGCGGTTCGTCCCGACGATCCTGCCCAGCCTTGCGGTGGCGGCCGTAATGATCGCTGTTGACCTGATGCTGGGGTCGGCCGCGTACGGCATCGTGGCGATCTTCCCGGGCATCGCGATCACCGCTGCCCAATCGGTCGAACTTGTCCGCGCCGAGCATGTGCGCGGCGTCTCCCCGGTCTCGCTGATGCTCGGGTTCCTCAACCTCACGCTCTGGGCAGTCTGGGCGTTCCTGGTGAACGACTCCGGCACGATGATCGCGGTATCGGTCTCCTGGGTCGTCGCCGTCTTCAACCTGATCTGGTACTGGCTGCGCCGACTCGGGTTGCGGTCGTTCTTCGCACCGGTCGCGGTTTCCGTCCCGGCGTGCGTGGGGCCGGCTGATTAGTTCTGGACGCGAGCGATGCCCGAACCGGCAGCATGCCCGCGTCGGGCTGAGCCGGAGGCTACAAGTACTGACGGACTGTGGAACGTAGCCGCTCGGCGTACCGATAGATGTCGTCCACCCGATCCAATGGAATACGTTCTTCCTTCTTGTCTTCGTCGAACAGTCCCAGATACTTCTGTGTTCGATTGAAGTGGAGGCGACAGACTGGCTTTCGGTTGTGTGATGTATCAGGACAGCGGTGACAGTTCTGCATCAGGAGACCGGTGACGGTTGGTGTGTCAGGACTTCGGTGACCATCGGACGCCGCGTGGTCGTCCGACGTAGCGGACGCCGGGTGCTGGGCGGGTGGTTTCCAGGAGGATCTCGCCGTTGAAGTCGACGACCATGATCTGGTCGCCGTCGGCGACGACGAGAACGTCGTCGAAGCCGCGTTGTGCGTCGACGAGGTAGCGGACGTTGTCGAGGTTGAAGGTGCCGGCGCTGGTCAGTTTCCGCAGTGTTGTGCCGGCGGGCAGTCCGGGTGGCATGCGTTCGGGGTCCGCGAGCAGGTGTCTGCGATCGCGGTCAACCCTGAGATCGATGCCTTGACCATCAGCCTTGTCGGCTTGGACGGCGGCGTCCGGCGGGTGATTCGGCATGAATACGATCGGATCCCGACAGCGACTGAGGTAGTCGGGATCACTTCGGCAGTGATCGCCGGCATGAGGATGGAGTTGCAGGGCCTGCTGGTTACTGGCATTGGGGTCGCAGTGCCTGGACAGGTACGAACCAGGGACGGATTGGTGCGGAACGCGCCGCATCTCGGGTGGCGTGACGAACCGATCGCTCAATTGCTGCCACCCAGACCGGGTATCCAGTATGGGTGGCCAACGATGCGATGCTCGGCGCGCTGGCCGAGTTCGACTTCGGTGCCGGCCGCGGCCGTCGTAGCTTGGTCTACCTGAATGGGGAACCTCAGGTATCGGCGGCGGCGTGATCATTGAGGGCACGCTGCTTAAGGGCCGCGCCGGCTACGCAGGCGAGTTCGGTCACGTCCGGGTGTCGAGTTCCCCCGCCCGGGACTCCGCCGGTTTCTCAGGAACACTGGAGGCCGAGGTCACCCGTGAGGAGCTGTGCTCGGTCCTGGGGCTTGGGCGTCCGGGTCCCCAGGAATTCGCGTCCGCTCTCCTCGCCGATCGCTCCACCAAGGTGCGTGAGGTGGTCCGGCGGCAACTCAATTACCTGGGGACGGCGATCGCTGCAGCGATCAATGTGCTCACCCGCCGCCATCGCTGGAAGGGGTCACCATCACTGCAGCCGAACTTGGCGAGAACCTACTCTCGGTCGGTGCCGCCGGGTTGGCTTTCACTGATCTATTGGCAGATCCGACGATTGTGCGCCAGGACATGGCGGTCGCAAGCACCTAGAACTGGGTAGTTCTGCCTCGGCACCTCGAAAGTCTGAACAGTGCGTTTGGCCGCGCTGGGCTGATCCGATCTCCGGCTCGAGGCCGCGCTCGAACCGGTGTCGCCAGCCCCGAAAGCAACTGAGCGATCAGGGCAAAGCGATTCGCGGCTGAATCACGTCCGCCAAGTTCAGCCGGCGAGCACCAGATAGGTGACGAACGCCGCGACCGAAGCCACTGAGTACAGCGACAACACGTTGTTGGCGTACTCGGCGTCCTCGGCGCGCTCGGCCGGGATGAACAGCGGAACGATGAACGGCGGCGGCAGCACCAGCAGCGTGAACAGCGCCTTGGCGTAGATCGGGTCCAAACCCCACCAGTCGCTCAGGACGAAGCGTCCGAGCAGCAACGCCAGGGCGGTCGCCAGCGGTAGCCGAGTCGCAACCAGCGGCAGGGCTTGGCGCACTCCGCGCCAGGTGAGCCGGGTTCCGTAGCCCACGATCAGCAGCACCAGCGGCACCACCACCGCGGCCAGGTAATTCAAAGTGGTCGTCAGGGTGCCTCCCACCACCCCGGTGCTGAGCACGCCGCCGAAACCGGCGAAGTTGGCCGCCAAGCCGGCCAGGATCGCGATGATCGTGGGCGAGGTGGCCAACTCCCGGAGCAGGGCGGACGGAGTCCGCTTCCGCTCGCCGGTAGCGCGCAGCAAGCTGACGAAGATGAACCAGATGAACACCTCGTGGCCCAGCGCCAGGACGCCGAGCGCCGGCAACTGGTCGGCGCCGAATCCGGCCGCGAACAGGGCGAAGCCCATCATGCCCAGCTCGAAACCGGTGAACAGGAACGGCCGGTAGCGGCTGGGCGGACCGACGGGTAGCACCCGGCCGAGAGTGAGTAGGGCGACGCAAAGGCCGAAGACGAGCAGCACCAGCCAGAGGTGCTCGGGCTCGAACCGGGTTTTGAGGAAGGTGGTGAACAGCACCGCGGGCAGCGCGACGTTGACGATGATCCGCTTCAGACCGGCGACTGTGGCGTCGTCCAGCACGGAGGTTCGGGCGAGCAGCGCGCCGAGAACGATCAGGACGAGAATCGGCGCGACCGAGCCGATCAGTGCGCTCGGGTCGGTGTTCATCGCGATTCAACCAAAGACATGGCCGCAGTCTGGCAGGCCGGTCGTGCCGACTGTCGACGCCAGTCGGGATTCGGACGATGGTGCGTGTACTGGCTGCAGCGCCTCGGACTGCGGTCCTTCTTCACCCTGTGGCCGAGCCGGTGGTCGGTCCCGTCCGGTGCGCGTCACAGCCCGAATAGCACCGAACGAGTAGTGGTTGTCGGGACGGGGACCAGCGCGTCCCTGGGCTAGGCGTCCTGGACGCGGGGGCTGAGCTTGCGGAAGATCCAAGTGGCGGGCACCACATTTCCGGTGGCCACGTACTCGACGGCGTCCGGGTGGAACAGGGTCCGGTCAAGCACGTCCATCGCGGCGTCGTGACCGGCCACCACGAGTTCATCGCCGGGCGCCAACGCGAAGTCGTCGGCCGGTGCGAAGGTGTCGACGCACTCACGGGTGACGATCAGCGGCACCAGCGCCAACGGCTGCTCGCGGTCGTCCGGGTCACGCAGCAGGTCGCCAAGGTTGAGCGAATGCCGCGTCAACCACTTCAACACGCCGGGCGCGTGGGTCTCGTCCAGCACGATCCGCCGGCTCGTCGGCGACCCGGTGCCCTGCCGGGCCACCAGCCGGTCCAGCAGTTCCCGCGACCATTCCTCGTCCTGGTTGAACGCGAATCGGAAGAAATCCCAGAAGTCGGGTGTCACCACCCGTGCCAGCGCTTCTTCCGCGGTCAGCCGGGCCGGGATGAACACGATGTCCGGACTGAACGCGTCCAGCAGCGGGCCGAGGCCCTCCGAGCAGGCCCGCACCGCCAGGAATACCCCGGGATGCGACATCCGCGCACTTCCGGCCAGCGCGAGATTGCGGTTCTCGTCCGCCGCACCGGCCACCAGGCCGGCCACATCACGCAGGTTGGGCAGCGACTCCTGCGCGTCCACCACCTCGACCACCACGCCCGCCCGGCGAAGATCGGACGCGATCTCCTCGCCGAAGTGATCGTCGGACGCCACGATCCAGCGTCCGGAGGGCAACCGCGTCCGGCACTCCTCCAGCGGTGAGTCGTACGCGGCCAACAGCCACTTCACCAGCCGATACGTCACCGGGCGCTGAAGTCGCAGGATCAGGTACTCCCCGAACCGGTCGAACGGGTTGATCACCCCGTCCGCGCCGAAATCGTGCATGGACGCGGCCGTCACCCGATCGTTCGCCCGCGCGTATACCGGCAGCTCCGGACGCAGCAGCCGAACCGCCATCACCGCTGCCAGATTCACCGAATCGTCGTGGGTCATCGCCAGCACACCCGCGCAATGGGGGTGGCCGAGCCCAGCCAGGGTCAGCGTCCGCGGATCGCGAATGTCGCCATCGATGGCCGGCACGTCGATCGAAAGCTTGCCGCCGGCCAGCTGATCGCGTACATGATCGTCGGAGTCGACGACCACCACGCGGCGGCCCTGCGCGTCCAGCGTCTCCGCGATCCGCTGCCCCATCTGGCCGTACCCGGCGATGATCAGAAACGGCTCCCGCAGCCGTCGCACCTGGCCGGCGACCCGCTGCAGCTGCACGGCCTCGCGGAAGCCGCGATCCTGGAACAGGCTGAACAGGGTTCCCAGCGAATACGCCCACACCACCACCGAGCTGTAGATCGAGAAGGTGACCCACATGCGTTGCGCGATCGAGAACTCGTACGGGATTTCCCCGAAACCGATCGTGGTCGCCGTATAGCTCATCACGTAGAACGCGTCGAAGATCGTCATGCGATGCGGCGCGCCGGACGCATCCACGCCGGGCATCAGGGACAGGCCGAGCACGTCCACGGCGAACACGATCAGCAGCACCACCAGCGGACTGCGCATCCGTCGCATCAGAATGAAGATCGCGTCCGTCGACGCCGACGTCTCCGGCAGCGCGATCTCGGCTTGCCGCAGTTCGGTAGCCGATTCGGCCCGGACGTCCGGGCGGTCGGCCATGGTCAGGCCCGCCGCCGGAAGTTGGCCGTTTCGATCACCATCAGCACCACCGACACGATGTTCGCCAGCAGCGCCCCGAGCGCGAGCGACACCACCCCGCTCATCGCTCGCTCGCCGACCTGCAGCGGATCGACGCCGAGCCCCTGGGTCTCCCAGATCCAGATTCCGGCGGCGATCAGCAGCTGGATGGACGCCACCAGGCTGGACGCGAGGTGCACCGCGCCCATCTGCGTCCGGTCGCCGAGCTTCAGCACGGTGGCGATCAGGTTCACCACCACCGCCGCGTAAAGCTCAATCGCGTTGTGGTGCAGCGGGTTGCCGATCTCTCCGGTCACGTAGCCGAAGTTCAGCGTCGCCGCCAGCAGAACGAAGAAGCCGAACACGACCTTCTCTGAGTTCATGCGATCACAGTAGCCATGCTGCGGCCCGCGAACCGGAACGGAAAAGGAACCGTCCCCTATTCGTTCAGGTGGAGCCGGTAGCATGCGGACGTGTCCCGCCTAGTTCTCACCGTTGTCGGCGATGATCGCGCCGGCCTGGTCGCTGCGCTCGCTGAGGTTGTGTCCGCGCACGGCGGTAACTGGGAGGACAGTCAGCTTGCCGAACTCGCCGGCACCTTCGCGGGCATCGTCGTGGTCTCGGTGCCCGACGATCAGGCGGTTGCCTTCACTTCCGCGCTCGCCGAACTGGACGGGCTGCTGAAGGTCACCGCTTACCCCGGTGCCGCCGCGGACGCGCCGGGACACTGGCAGGGACTGTCGTTGAGCGTGCTCGGCAACGACCACCCAGGCATCGTCCGGGACATCTCCGCCGCGCTCAGCCGTCACCAGCTGAGTATCGAGAGCCTCACCAGCCAGACCATGGACGCGCCGATGGCCGGCGGACGCCTGTTCGAGGCTCAGGTCGTGGCCCGCGTCCCCGAGGGTGCCGATCTCGGCGAGATCCGTGCCGAACTGGAGCGGATCGCGTCCGAGATCCTGGTGGACATCGCGCTCACCGACGACTGAGGTCTTCCCCAAACGGGCGCTGCTCGCAGGCTCGCCAGTGCTCCGCAGGGATCGTTGCTGATCAGTTGGGGATCGTGCCCGACGAGGTCTCCAGGTGGGCGCGCAGGAACCACTGGAACTTCTCCAGGGCACCGGTCTGGCCGATCAGCAGATCCTGGGTGACCAGGTCGAGGTCCTCGACGTCCTCGATGGCCTGCCGGTTTTCGGAGATCACCCGGTCGTACTCCTTGTCGAGCGCGGTCAGGTGCGACGGCACGGTGTCGCGGGCGAGCGGGTAGTCGTCCCAGTCACGAGTGGTCAGGATCGCGCCGACCGTCCCCAGCGGCGATGCCCCCAGGGCGGCGATGCGCTCAGCGACCTCGTCGGCGTCCAGGCGAACCTGGTCGACCTGTGGGTCGATCATCTCGTGGACGCCGATGAAGCTCGGCCCGACGACGTTCCAATGCACGTGCTTCAGGGTCAATTGCAGGTCGTTGTAGCTGTTCAGGCGCTCCTGCAGGATCTTCACCACCTTGCTGGCCTTCTCCTGGGACAGGCCTGGCAGGGTGAATCGGCTCTTCGAAGCCATGGCGATCTCCTTCGTTTGCACGTCGCGTGTGCTCTCCAACTTAGCCCTGCGCGGACGTCCTCACACGCCGTTCAGGACAGCGACCAGCCAGACCGCAGCGGCCGCCAGCGCCAGTCCGAGCTCGGTCAACATGCCTAGCCCGGTGGCCTTCAGCCCCACCAGGGCGGACGCGCGGGCTGCGCCCGGATCGCGTAGCCGCCAGTATTCGGCTGCGAAGAGACCAAGCGGAAAGAAGAGCAGGAGCCCGATCACCGGGATCACGAAGAAGCCCACGATGCCGGCCAGTCCGGCGAACACCAGCGACCCATTGGGCACGCCGGCAGCCCTGGTGTGGTGCGCGGTGATGACCCAGGTGATCACCGAGCCGACGACCAGCAGCAGCGCGACCGCGGCGAACACCCACCAGGACAGCACGGTGCCGGTCATGACCGCCCAGACCAGCACGGCCAGCCCGATCAGGATCGACCCGGGTAGCACCGGTATCACGATCCCCACGAGGCCGACCAGAATCGCCAGCCCAACCAGCAGCGTCAGCACTGCGTCCCTTTCGGTCGTCGAATCGCCCACCCAGAGTCTGCCAACGTCGTCCAACCCGGACACGCCCTAGGGTGGCCTTTCGAGCCCATTTTGGAGACGCCCATGTTGCCCAGCAAGACCATCACCGTCCCGAGCGAGTTCGCCTACGCCGCCGCTCGTCAACTCAGCGACGGCCAGGCCAAGCCGCTGGGTGCGCTCGGCGAACTCGAGGAGCTGGGTGCCTGGATCGCGTCCGTGCAGGGGACGTGCCCACCGAGGCAACTGGACGATGTCCGGGTGGTCGTCTTCGCCGGCGATCATGGCATCGCGGCGGACGGTGTCTCGGCCTACCCTGCCGCGATCACGCCAGCCATGGTGTACGGCATCGCCACTGGTCAGGCCGGGGTTTCGGCGTTGGCGGCGGCGAACGGCGTCCGGGTCTCGATCTATGACATCGCGGTTGCGGTCGACTTTCCCGACCTGCCGGGGGAGATCAGCCGGTTCAAGGTGCGGCGGTCTTCCGGCGCCATTCACCTGGCGGACGCCCTGACCCGGGACGAGGTCGAGCAGGCGCTGGATTTCGGCGACCAGATCGCAGCCGAGCAGATCGCGGACGGTGCCCAGCTGCTGATCGCCGGCGACCTCGGCATCGGCAACACGACCATCGCGGCGGCACTGATCGCAGCCACACTGGGCGTGCCCGCGGCCGCGGTGACCGGCCGCGGGACCGGCATCGACGAGTCCGCACTGGTGCACAAGACCGCCTTGGTGCAGGCCGCGCTGGACCGGGTTGGCGCGCGGGCGTCCGATCCAGTCGAGCGGCTGATCGCACTGGGTGCGGCCGACTTCGCCGCTGCCGTGGGTTTCATCACCGGCGCGGCTCGTCGTGGCGTCCCGGTGCTGCTGGACGGGGTGATCTCCGTGGCTGAAGCCCTGGTTGCCGAGGACCTCGCCCCCGGGACCAAAGCCTGGCTGCGCGCCGGGCATCGTTCCACCGAACCAGGCCAGGCTTTGGGCTTGGATCGGCTCGGACTGAAGCCGCTGGTCGACTTCTCGATGCGGCTCGGCGAGGGCAGCGGCGCCGCGTTGGCCGTCCCGATGCTGCGGTCGGCGGTGGCCGCGTTGACCGGCATCGCGCAGCTGGCTGACCTGACGTGAACCTCGGCGCTGGGTTTCGGCTGGCGCTGGGGCTGCTGACGATCGTTCCGGTGCGTCCGCCGGAAACCATCGGACGCGAGCAGGCGCGGGTCGCGATGCTGGTGGCGCCGCTGGCGGTGCTGCCGGTGACGCTGATGGCGTCCGGATTGGG
>JAKOQD010000197.1 GCA_029778515.1 Actinomycetes bacterium | reverse complement strand
CGGCTGCGGCAGGAGTTCGTGGTGGTCGCCGCCGAGCACCGCTCGCAGTTGCAGAACCGGCAGGCCGCCCGGCACCGGCTGGCCCGCAAAGTGGCTTCCGCTCTGGCCGGCCCGCCCAAGCGCCGACGCCGGACCAAGCCGACCGGCGCCTCGGTCACCCGCCGGTTGGACGCCAAGCGCAAGCGGTCATCGCTGAAGGCGTCCCGGCGGCGACCCGCTGCGGACTGACCCTAGGCTGGGCCCATGGGTCTGTATCCGCTGGCGCTGCTCCCGCAGGTGACGATCGCACAGGGTCGCGCACAATTTCCGTTGAGTCCCGGGTCGCAGCCGGAGTACGGCGCACCCGACGAGGTGATCGCGGCGTTCGTGGAGCAGGGAGCGGCGTGGGTGCACGTCGTGGACAGTGATGCCAGAGGCGGCGACACCAGCAACTTCCCGGCCCTGGCCCGGGCCACAGGCGCTCACGTGCAACTGGACGCAGGGACCGCGAGTGCGGCATCCCTGCAGGCCGCGCTGACTGCCAAACCCAGCCGGATCGTGGTCGACCCCAGCGATCTCACCTGGGTGCACAACGCGCTGGGCACGCACGGCGACCTGCTGGCGGCAGCACTCGACATCCGGGCCGCCGACGTGTTCGACGTGCGCCCGACCCTGGACGAGGCCGGCTGTACGCGGTACGTGGTGCGCGATCAGGTGACTCACCAGCACTGGCGGCACGGCGACCGGCACCTGCTACGCGAGTTCTGCGAGCAGACCGACAGCGCCGTGATGGCAGACGGCGGCGTCGTCCGGCTGGACGACCTGCACGAGTTGCACGAGTTGGTCCCGGACGGCTTGGACGGCATCATTCTGAACACGCCGCTGTACGACGGCAGTTTCCTGTATGCGGAAGCCGTCGCGGCCGGCGCCGACCGCTTCGACATGTTCTTCTGGGGCCCGCCGGACCCTAACTCGACTTGGTGACACTGGCGTAGGCCACGACTTGGTCTCGCCCGGCGGCTTTGGCTTGATAAAGCGCGACGTCGGCCTTACGCCGCAGCTCGCTCGGGGTGTCGGCGTCTTGCGGATAACTGGCTACGCCGGCTGACAGCGTGACGTTGACGTACTGGTGGTCCGAGGCGATGGGAATCAGCCGCGCGAAGGCGACCCGGATCTCCTCGGCGCGCTTGCGGGCGACCTCCTGCGACGCCGCCGGCATGATGAGGAGGAACTCCTCACCGCCGTAACGGCAGGCAACGTCGCCCGGGCGTACCTTGGTGCGGATGAGGTCCCCGAACCAGCGCAGCACCCGGTCGCCCGCGGCATGTCCGTGCTCGTCGTTGAGTGCCTTGAAGTGGTCCAGGTCGATCATCACCAGGCTCAACGGCTCTCCGTCCCGGCGCGCCCGCTCCAGCTCACGACCCAGCGTCTCCTCCATGTAGCGGCGGTTGAACAGGCCCGTGAGCGCGTCGCGCAGCGCCTGCTCACGCAGCCCTTCCTGCAGCGTCTGGATCGTCTGCAGTTGGGTGGTCAGCCTGATGTTCGCCTCGCGCAACTGCCGCTCCGACATGCGCAGTGCAGTGACGTCCCGCAGGACCAGTACCTGGCCGCGCAACCGTCCTCGTTCGTCGCGGACCTGCCCACGGCTGATGTCCAGGAAGCGTCGATGCGGGCGCAGGATCTTCACCTGCGGCTCGGCGTCGTCGCCCTCGATCGCATCCATGAGATCCGGCCAGTCCGCCAGCATTTCCGCGGCAGGCTGTCCCACTACCGGTCCGGGCAAAACGAACCACTGTGTGAACGTCTCGTTCACCAAGGCGATCCGGCCTTCCGCGTCGAGCACCAGCACGGCGTCCTGCAGGTTCTGCAGGACCGTGGCCTGCGCGATCGGGACGACCACTAGCAGACCCTGTTGCAACAGGCTCCATGCCAACCCGATCGATGCGATGGCGAACAGGATCGGGGTCGGATCCATCCCCGGGATGGGACTGAGCCCGAGCACATAAGCCAGCGATCCGAGCACCGGGAGGCTGGCCGACCACAGGACCGTCCAGAACTGGCCGCGATAGCCGCGGTCGTGACGACCGATGGCCAGAATCACGACGACGACAGCCGCCACGATCAGCACATAGGCGTAGGCGATCATCACCCAGAACGCAGGACCGTGCAGGTAGAGCAGCGCATTGTCGGGCTCAGGTTCGAAGCCGGTCCACAGCTGGTGGTGCCAACCGTTGGTGAACGCTGCCAGCACACTGAGCGCCGGGATGATCCACAACAGCCAGCGCGGCCGCGGCAACCACGAGTCGCTTTGTGTGTACTCCACGCAGAACAAGAAGAAGAAGACCGGGACGGCAACGGAACCGAAGTAGCTGAAAGCGCTCAGCGTGACCTTGGTGTCGACGTCAACGGCTGCCTGTTCCAAGCCGGTGAGCACCGTCCACACGAGCATCGCGAGCAACAGACCGGTGAGTGGCCCGCCACCCACGGCCGCACGCCGCGGCCACACCATCGCGAGCGTGGCCAGCATGCTCGCCGCCGCGACGAGCAGTGCGACGGAGCCCGCGGTGATGGTCCATTCCACAAGGTCAATTACGGCCGATTCAGCGATGATCTTGAGGTTTCTTGCCGAATCTTGAGCAATTTGCGCCAGCCCGGATCGGTCAGTCTTTGGGCCCCGGGACGGCCGATCCGTGAGCATTTCGGGCATCCGTTAGCACCGCGGGCGGCGTTTTGGCGCCTCGCATGCTCACCGATGCCCT
>JAKOQD010000196.1 GCA_029778515.1 Actinomycetes bacterium | reverse complement strand
GATCGGACGGTCGCTGCTGCCGGGTGTCGTAGTTGTGGGCATCCAGGCACTCGTGGTGTCGGGCCTCGCGCAGTTCGGATTGAACGTTTCGCCGCAGAAGTGGCTGGCGATCACGGCGGTGCTGTTGCTGGCCGGGGTGACGTTCGTAGTGCTGAACCATGCGCTGGTTTCCTGGTTCGGCGGCGTCGGACGCCTGGTCGCAATCGGCTTTGCGGTGCTGACTACGGCCGACGCGCTTACGTCCGCGGCGCCGGGGTTGTTCGAGGCCTTGCGTCCGTTCTCGCCGTTGACTCCGGCGCTGGACGCGATCCGCGCGATCGTGACCGAATCCAGCGGCGCAACGATCGCAGTGCTGCTGCTGGTCGGCTGGCTGATCCTAGGGATAGCCGCGAGCTCGATCGCGATCGCCAGGCGCCGCACCACGTCCCTGGCCGCGGTGATCGCCGCCGGCTGAGCCCGGAGTCTGGTCTCAAGGCGAAGTTGCGTCTGCGGGACGAGGGGTGACCGGGACGACCGGTTCTGGATCAGCCGGCTTTGGCCGGCGGGTCCTCGGTGGTTGGCTCGGTTTCGGGGGACGGTTCCGGAACCGGCTCAACGACCGCGGACTGCGCATCGTTGGGACGGCTGAGCTCGATCACCGGGGCCTTCTGGGCCTCGTCGGCCTGGGCCGCGGCGGTCCGCAATGCGACCGCGCGCGCGAAATCGGCCTGGGTGGGCATGCCGTAGGCCCGAGCGGTGGTGTCATGCATCTCCACCACGTAGCGGTGCAACCGTTCCGAGAACTGGTGCGCGATCTCGCTGGGCGCCGCGCGCAACGGCCGTCCGATCACCACGTGGACGTGCGGACGTCCGGGAACCGGGACGTTGGCCCCGTACGGCATCGCCGCGTAAGCACCGACCAGGGCGATCGGCAGTACCGGCACATTCCGGGAAATGCTCAGCGCGGCCGCCCCCGGGGTGAAGTTGGCCATCGCACCCGTCCGCGAGCGCGTGCCCTCGGGAAAGATCAGGATCGGGACGCCGTCATTCACCAGGTGCGCAGCCAGACCCCGCTGCCCGGCCCGGTTCGCGTGCCCCTGCCGCGCGACCGGGAACGAGTTGAAGAAGAGCTTGGTCGGCAGCGCCTTGTACCAGGCGTTGAAGAAGTAGTCGCCCGCGGTCGCCGCGGCCAGATTGCGCGACAGCCGCCGCGGCAGCGCGCCATAGATCAGGGGCGCGTCCAGATGGCTGGAATGGTTCGCGATCACGATGAACGGCGGCTTCAGCGTCTCCAGGTTGCGCATGCCGTGGGTGTGCACTGAGAGCGCAGACCAGATATACGGCTTCATCACCAGGTGCTGCGCCACCAGTCGCGCAGCCGCCGGTGCCGCCGCGGAATAGCTGCCGGTACCCGAATCAGCCACTGGCGATCCTCTCTTCGATTCCTCGCCATTGTCGCGCAATCCGAGACGATCCGTTACTGCCCACGGCTCTTGGTCAGCATTCTGGACGCAGCGCGCACCAGCGGACGCGGCGCCAACTGCATGGCGAAGCGGGCCACCTGCCAGCGCTTGGTCGGTACTGAGAGCACTCGGCCGCGCGCAGCGTGATCGAGTGCTTCCCGAGCCACGCGATCGGCATCCACCCAGATCCAGTCCGGGATGCTGCCGGTGCGAATGCCGGCTCGGTCATGGAACTCGGTGCGCACCCACCCGGGACATAGTGCGGTTACGGTCACCCCGGTTCCGTGCAGTTCGTTGGCCAAGCTCTCGGAGTAGACCTTCACCCATGCCTTGACCGCCGAATAGTTGCCCTGCGTGATCCAGGCGGACAGCGAGGCGACGTTGATTATCTGGCCGTGACCGCGGACGCTCATCGCGCGGCCAGCCGCACCGCCGAGCACGAGCACTGCCCGGCACATCACATCGAAGGCCTGGTCGTGTTCGCGGACGTCCACATCCAGCAGCTTTGCCTTGAGCCCGAAGCCGGCGTTGTTGACCAGTATCTCGATCGGCTGCTCCGCCTGCTCCAGTCGCGCGGCCACTGTCGCCACTTGCGCACGGTCGGCCAGTTCGGCGGGCAACACCTCGACACGGACGCCAAGTGCCTCAAGCTCGGCGGCTTTCGCTGCCAGCCGCTCCCGGTTGCGGGCGACCAGCACCAGGTCGTGCCCGCGTTCGGCAAGCGCCCGAGCAAAGGCAGCGCCGATGCCGGCGGTGGCGCCGGTGACCAGAGCGGTAGCCATGGCCTGCACGTTACCAAGCAGGTCCGCAGCCCCGACCGCCCGAGGTTCGACTACAGGCTCGCGGCAGGCCAAGCTCGACCAGTCGCGGTCTAGGCAGGTTCGACCAGCGGGGCCTCGACAGACTCGACCAGCCGAGTCAGGACGCCAGTAGTTCCGCTTGCTCGCGGAGCCGCCTGATCGCCCGACTGCAGCGCCACCTGACCAGGTCGGGCGTGGTGTCCAGCACCGCGGCGGCCTGATAACTGGTCAGGCCGGCTACGTACACCGCCCAGAGCGTGCGATGGGTGAGCTCGTCGATCAGGCCCAATCGACGTGCGTCCGCAAGAGTCGTGCTCGCGTCCGGATCTGGCGTCGCTGCCGCTGGTTCGACCGTGAGCGGCGCGGACGTGCGTGGTGGCGATGCTCGAATCCGACGGCTCACCGTCCAACTGAGATTGGCTGCG
>JAKOQD010000033.1 GCA_029778515.1 Actinomycetes bacterium | reverse complement strand
TCTGGGCTATCAGCAGCACGGCCAGCGCGATCGTGGCGAACAGCAACAGTGCGGCGATGATCGCGGCCTGCACCGGGTAGGCGATCGCGAGTGAGACCACGCCGACCAGGGCGACGTCGCCGGTCAGCGAGGCACCCACGTTACTGAACGGCTCCGGCGAAGTGTTCACCGCCAGCCGGACACTCGATTTGGCGGCATGACTGACTAGTGCGGTCACCCCGCCCAGGGCGCCGAGCGTGATCGGCAGCAGTTCGCCGCTCGCTCCGGCCAGCAGGGCCCCGATCAGGGCGCCGGCGACTGGCCGGATGAAGGTGGAGATCCCGTCCCACGCGGAGTCGAGATAGGGCACCTTGTCGGCGACGAACTCGGCCGCGGCCAGTACGCCCATCACGATCAGCACATCGGTGCGCTGGAACCCGTCCGGTATCTCCGAGATGCCCGCGAACCGTCCGAGCACGCCCAGCAGGAAGACGGTCGCGTAGGCGTTGATGCCGCTCGCCCAGCCGCTGGCGAAGGTGAGTGCGACGACGTCCATGCCGGAATGGTAGTCAGCGTTGCCGCACGGTGGTGAGGCTGCCGGACAGATGTTGGGCCGCGTGGAGCCCTGCATCCCACTCAGTTCGTCGCGCAAACAGCTGGTCGAGTGAAACGAACAACTGTACGATTGTCTGACCAGGCAAGGAGTTGGCATGCGGATTGACGGCGATGGTGCGCGTGCAGATCGGACGATCATGCACGTCGACATGGACGCGTTCTACGCTTCGGTCGAGCTGCGGCGCCGCCCTGAGCTGCGCGAGGTGCCGATGTGGGTGGGTGGCGCGGGGCGCGGGGTGGTGCTCTCGGCGAATTATCCGGCCAGAGCCCACGGCGTGCGGGGTGGAATGTCCTCAACCGCGGCTCGAAGGCTGTGTCCGCAGGCGGTCAGCCTGCCTCCGGATTTCGATGCCTACACCGAGGTGTCGGACGGGGTCTTCGCGATCTTCGAAGCCTTCACCGCCCGGGTCGAGACCGCTTCCATCGATGAGGCCTACCTGGATGCGACCGGGGCCCTCAATCCCGGCCTGTCGGCGTCCGCGCTGGGTGAGTTGCTGCGCGCCACCGTCCAGGACGAACAGGCGATCACGTGTTCAGTCGGCATCGGGCCCAACAAGCTGGTGGCCAAGATGGCTTCGAACGCGGCGAAACCGGACGGGCTTCTGGAAGTGCCGCCGGAAGCGGTGGTCGCTTTCCTGCACCCACAACCGGTGGAGCATCTGGTCGGAGTGGGTGAGAGCACCGCCGCACGGCTTCGCCAGCTCGGCATCCACACGATCGGCGAGTTGGCGAACGCCGAGCGCACCGGACTGCGCCAGGTGTTCGGCCCACGCGCTGGAATGCTGCTTTCGGAGTTGGCCTGGGGTCGTGATTCCAGCCGGGTCGTGGCGCGGCCCGGGGAACGCGGTGTCGGCTGCCAGGAGACCTTCGGCCGGGACACCGACGACTCGAACACGGTGCAGACCGAGTTGTTGCGGGTCTCGGTGAAGGTCGCTTCGCGAATGCGGGCCGCCGAGGTGCTGGGCACCACGGTGACGCTCAGCCTGCGGTACGCCGACTTCAGCACCGTCTCTCGCTCGCTGACCCTGGCTGCGCCAACCGACCGGACAGACGAGATCCACGGCGCCGCGCTACGGCTGCTGGCCAGGCTCGTCCCACAGCGGACGCGGATCCGGCGGGTCGGCGTCCGGGTGACCGGCCTCAAGGACCGCGCCCGGGTCTATCTGCAACCCACCCTGGACGCGCCGGAGCACGGCTGGCGTGAGGCCGAAGTTGCGGCCGACAAGGCGATTAGGAAGTTCGGGCCGAATGCGGTGCGGCGCGCGGCCCTGACCGGCCGGCAGCGCCCATGAGTTGGTGTGCCTAGTCGAACGGGTTTCGTATCGGCGTCAAGCGGCCTAAACTTGGCATCTCAGGGCCACTAGACACCAGGAGGCGCCCATGGCGCTCTCGGACGAAGAGCAGCGACTCCTCGACCAGATGGAGGCTGCCCTGGCGGCAGAAGATCCGAAACTGGCCAACACGCTGCGCGGAAGTACTCGGCAATGGCAACGTCGGCGGCTCATCATCTCTGGTCTGGGCTTCGTGCTTGGCGTCGTCGCCCTGATCGGAGGCATGGAACTGCACCCCGTGATCAGCGTGCTCGGGTTCCTGGTCATGCTCGCCTCGGCCGCGGTCGCGGTCACCGCTTGGCAGCGCTCCGGCGCGGCAGCGGACGGTCACGGCCAAGGCGGGGCCGGCAGCGACCGCGATTTCATGGGCAAGATGGAGGAGCGCTGGCGTCGGCATCAGGATGAGAGTGGCCTGTAGAGCTAAGGCTCCTCACCACGGCCGCAGCGACCGCGGCCACCAACGATCCAACCAAGCGGTGGGCTCAGCCCACCGCTTCTTCATTGCCGCTTCGATGCGTTCGACCCGAGCGGTCAGCTCGGCCACCGGCACCGGCTCTGCGGAGTATCGGGACCGCTGTAAGTCGAGGGCCAGCCGTTCGAAGTCGACACGCGCCGGCCCAGCCAGCTCAGGGGCGAGGTCGACGGCAACCGCACGGCTGGAACCGTCGGGCCACGGGATGTTGCGATCCTTGGCCAGTGCAGCGAGTTCCTCCCAGGCACTCTCGAACGGCAACCCTGAATCGCGCAGCCGGCGCGAGCGCAGCGTCCGGCGTGCCACCCCGGGCCCGAAACCGGCCAGGGCGACGACCGCCAGCCCGAGCGCCGTCCAGCCCAGCCAGGCGGGCGGGAGCCCGAAGCCACCGGGTGCGGTCGGCGCGGCCGTCGCGGACGGGGACGCGGACGCCGCGCTGGGGCTGGCAGTGGTCGGAGTCGGCCGGGCACTCGGGCTGGCCGATGGCGTGCCGTTACCAGCAACCGCGCCCGGCGGCGTCGCGTCCACGGCGATCCAGCCGATGTCATCGCCGAAGTAGAGCTCCGCCCAGGCGTGCATGTTCCGCGGCGAGACCTGCCAGCGTTGTCCGTCCCTCGTGCCGGGAAGGAAACCGATCACTACCCGGGAAGGGATGCCGGCCATCCGGGAAAGCACGGCCATGGCGCCGGCGAACTGCTCGCAGTAGCCGATCCGCCGCCCGACCAGGAAGTCGTTCAGGGTGTCCATCGTCGTCCCGGGTGCCGTGACCGTGCTGTAGGTGTACTCGCCGGAGCGAAGGTGGTCGCGGATGGCGATCGCGCGTTCGCCGGCTGTGGTTGTGCCCTCGAACAGGGTCTGGGTCAACTCGACTACATCGGGGGAGATCCCTTCGGGCACGTTCAGGCTGATGCCGTCGTCGCCCACCGCGCCGGCTTCCGTCAGCTGTGGCAGCAGTTGGTCGAGGGAGAACATCCGTGCGCTCACCACCGAATACGAGGTCTTCCGGGACGCCGTCCGGCGATCGTCACCGCCCGCCACCACCGCGAGGGTGCGCGGGTCGTACCGCCACTCACCGGCGACCGCAACGTTGAGCGGCGCCCACGGCACCGGCAGGTACTCGCTGGCGAACTCGCCGACCTCGATCTCTGTGCGGGACCTGTCGGAGTACAGGTCCTCGGCGATGTTGTTGCGCAGCGGCAGGCCCACCAGTTCGGTAGCGGACAGGTGGAACCCGGTGTTGTCCAGCACCGGCAGCGCTGCCAGTCGCAGATACTCCCCGGTCTCGCTGGAGGTGCGGTAGGTGATCACCGGCTTGTCGCTGGTTGAGTTCAGGTTCCGGATCAGGTCGAGACTCGGATCGCCCAGTTGCACCGCGCCCGGGCCGCTCGGGCCCGACCAGTCGCGGTACCGCTCCGGGATGGCCAGCCCAGCGATGAGCGTGCCGACGAGCGCGGCCACCGAAGCTGCCAGCGCGGCCCGTGCGACACCTGAGCGCCAACTCTCCGCAGCCATGCGCTCGGGCCCGGTCGGCACGTGGTCACCGCTGTCGGGTTCGGCCCGGTTGCGGGTGTCGGTGGCCAGCAGCAACGCATAGCCCGCGGCCGGCAGTAGGAACAGCCAGGGCGGGGCTTCGAGATAGGCCACCAGCGCGGTGATGAGGTACGGCGTGAACAGCGCAGGGAAGGTCCAGGCCGGTGTGCCAAGCCCAGCGGCCATCGACTCGACGACCAGGTAGAGCAGCCACAGCAGCAGTACGCAGAACACCGCGAAGCCGATGTGGAACTCCATCGGCGCCACCGATTCCTGCACGAAGCCGACCGTTTCTTCGATCAGTTCGATCGGTTCGCGGGTGGCCGGCACCAGCCAGAGCAGCAGCCCGGCAGGCAGCAGCTGGGTAATGCGGACGGTGAGTTCGCTCTCGGTGAGGCGGCGGACGGCCGCGCCGACGCCGGCGCTGGTCAGCATCAGGACCAGCGCGAGCATCAGGTAGGTACGGTCGGTCGTCAGCGGGGTGAGCGCGAGCCCGGCGGACAGCATCGCGGCTACGGCGGCCAGGCTGATTCGATCCTTGCCGGTCACCGGGACTCCTGCCGACCGAGGTTACGCCAGGCGTCCGCCACGCCGACGCCGGCCTCCGCGGTGCCGCAGCGCCAACCGGCGGCGACCAGCGTGTTCAGCCCGCTGACGTCGCGGCCGCCGGAGTTCACCAGGAGCGCCCAGCAGGCGCGTCCCCGTTGGCACGCCTCAGTCAGCGCCACGCTGTCGGCGGCCTCGACGCGGCCAAGGACCGCGATCAGCAGCTGGCCCTCCTCGCCGCGGGTACAGGTGGCCATCGCCTCGCTCAGGTGCCGGTTGCCCACGGTGTCCACCTCGGCCAGGTGCTCGAGCAGGACGTTCTCGCGGTCGGCGCCGGCCCGGGGCGGGCTGACCAGGCTACCGTCGGCCATCACCAGGCTCACGTCGAAGCCGTCCGCGAGCAGGTGGACGCCGATGCTCGCCGCAGCCGAAATTGCCCACTCGAAGCGCTCGTCGGCAGCGTGCCCGCCGTAGCTACGCGCCCGATTGTCCAGCACGATCGTCGCGATCGGGTCACGGGACCGCTCCTCGCGGCGCACCATCAGCTCACCCGTCCGCGCAGTCGAGCGCCAGTGGATGCGGCGCATGTCATCGCCGTGGTGGTACTCCCGGATCAGCACGTCGTCAGCGCTGCCGTGGCCGGTGCGCAGCAACGTGGTGTCCGGAGCGACGCCCAGCCCGGAAGCGGCCCCCAGGTTGGCCAGTACTTCGACTCGCGGGGTGACCAGGAGTTCGCTGTAGGCGGGCACGACCTGGGCGGCTCGGGCCAGCCCGAGGCCGTCGCCGCTGGTCCGCTCGAGGGGACCGATCCGGTAGCGGCCGCGGCGGCTGGGGCTGAGTTGGTAGCGCAGGCGTTGCACCCACCGGCCGGCGCGAGTGGGCAGGCCGTACCAGGAGGTCTGGCCCAACGTCGCCGGCACCCGATCGCGGACGCGGGTAACACCGCCGAGCATCCGCGTGCGTGGGGCCAGCATGACCTCAACCTCGGTCTGTCCGCCGACGATCACCCGGCTCGGTGCCACGCTGCGGCGGGCGCTGAGCCCGGTGGCGTTGGGCAGCAGCAGGAGCCAACTCAACACCGGCAGCAGGATGAGGAAGAGACCGGGCCACCACAGGTCCCGCTGGCCGACGAAACCGGCGCCGACACACCACAGCACGCCGGCGCCGAGCATCGTCCAGCCTCGTCCGGTCAACCCTGCGCCGGATCTCATCGTGACCTCAGCCCGCTCACCTGCGTCCGGTGGGTACCGGGACGGCGCGGACGCACGCGTGGATGAGTTCCGAGCTGCTGTTCGGCCCGCGCTGAGCCTGTGCGTTCAGCAGGATGCGGTGCGCCAGGGTCGGTTCGGCCAGGTCGGAGATGTCTTCGGGGATCACGTAGTTGCGTCCGGACATCGCGGCTCGCGCCTTCGCTGCGCGCATCAACTGCAGCCCGGCCCGCGGCGAGGCCCCGAGCCGGGTGGCCGACTGCGAGCGGGTCTCGTTCACGATGCCGACCAGGTATGACTTCAGGCTGGAGTGGACGAACACGCGGCGCACGACCTGCACCGCGCGCATCACTGCGGCCGCATCCGTCACTGGCACCAACGGTTCGAGCATGTCGCGTTCGCCGTGGTGGTCGAGCATTGCCACCTCGGCTTCGGTGCTTGGGTAGCCCATCGAGATTCGCAGGCCGAAGCGGTCGCGCTGGGCCTCGGGCAGGGGATAGGTGCCCTCCATTTCGATCGGGTTCTGGGTGGCGATCACCAGGAAGGGACGGGGGAGCAGATGAGTGGTGGTGTCCACCGAGACCCGCCGCTCCTCCATTGCCTCCAACAGCGCCGACTGGGTCTTGGGGGAGGCGCGGTTGATCTCGTCGCCGATCACGATGTTGGCGAAGATGCCGCCGGGCTTGAACTGGAACTCCCCGGCCGCCCACACCGAGACCCCGGTGATGTCGCTTGGCAGCAGGTCGGGAGTGAACTGAATGCGTCGCACGGTGCAGTCGATCGCCCGGGCCAGCGACTTGGCGAGCATGGTCTTGCCCACGCCGGGCACGTCCTCGATCAGCAGGTGGCTCTCGGCGAGCAGGGCCGTGATCGCCAGGTCGACCGCCTCGGGCTTTCCCTCGATCACCTGGCTGACCGTGGCCCGCACCGCCTGCGCCAGCGCCAGCACCTCACCGATCTCGGTGTCCGTACTCGTCATCATTCGCGACTCCTCCCGTCCGCCCAACCCTATTCGCGGCGTCCTAGCGCTGGCTCAAGGGTGCCGGGTTAGGGCCCACAAATCGGCACCGAAAGGGATGCTGGGTGGTGGAAAGTGGAGTAGGGTGGCGCTAAGTGGAGGAGAGCGAAGGGAGTGGGCGCATGTTTCTCGGCACCTACACCCCCAAGCTCGACGACAAGGGACGGTTCTTTCTGCCCGCGAAATTCCGCGATCAGTTCGGATCGGGCCTGGTCATCACCCGGCAGCAGGACCGCTGCCTGGCCATCTGGCCGACCGAAGCCTTCATGGCCGAGGTCGCCGCTGCGGCCACGGGTCCCTCCACCGTCCGTGGGGTGCGGGAGTACCAGCGAATGATGGCCTCGGGCGCCTCGGACGAATCGCCGGACAGCCAGGGACGGGTCACCGTCCCGGTTCCCTTGCGGGCCTACGCGGGCCTGGCCAAGGACATCGTGGTGATCGGGGCCTTCAACCGCCTCGAAGTGTGGGACGCGACGACCTGGGCGGAGTATTCGGCGGCGCAGGAGGAGGCCTTCGCGGCCTTGGATGACGTAGCACCTGCGGCGGGATGACCGTCGCTTGGCTGACTCGTGCGGTGCGGCTTCGATCCGCTCGTGGGCTGGCTCCCTGGCGCACCTTCCCCGGTGCCAGGTACCGGCTGAGCACGCGGATCGAAACCGGATCGCACGATTCGAATGACGAGGATGGCGGCGCATGGCTGAAGTGACCGGTGGGGCGGCGTCCCTGCACGTGCCGGTCATGGCCGAGCGCATCCTCGAACTGCTCGCCCCGGCGCTCGGAGCGCCGGGCTCGGTGTACGTGGACGGGACCCTCGGCATGGGCGGACACGCCCAACTGGTGCTCAGTGCCTGCCCCCAGGCTCGCTTGGTCGGCATCGATCGCGATCCGGACGCGCTCGCGCTGGCCGGTGAGCGGCTGGCGCCCTTCGGTGACCGTGTCGAACTGCACCACGCCGTCTACCACGAACTCCCCGACGTGCTGGCCGACGCCGGACTGAAGCGGGTGCAGGCGATCTGCCTCGACCTGGGCCTCTCCTCGCTGCAGATTGACCGCGCCGAGCGCGGCTTCGCCTACTCGGTGGACGCGCCGCTCGACATGCGCATGGATCCGGGCGCCGAACTCTCTGCGGCCTCGATCATCAACACCTGGCCGGCCAAGGAACTGGCGCGCATTCTGCGCGTTCACGGCGAGGAGCGGTTCGCCAATCGCATCGCCGACCGGATCGTCGCTGCCCGTGCCGACGCGCCGTTCACGACCTCGGCCCGGTTGGTGCAGGTGATCGCGGACGCGATCCCGGCTGCCGCCCGACACACCGGGGGACACCCGGCCAAGCGCACCTTCCAAGCCCTGCGGATCGTGGTCAACGGAGAGCTGGAGTCGCTCGCCGGCGTGCTGCCGGCAGGTCTCTCGGCGCTGGCCCTAGGCGGACGGATGGCCGTGCTGGCCTACCACTCCGGTGAGGATCGGCTGGTCAAGCAGGCCTTCGCCAAGGCGTCCAGCGACCGGGTGCCGCCCGGTGTGCCGGCGGTCCCGGCCGGCTACGCCGCCGAGTTCAGCCCGCTCACCCGCGGCGCCGAACGCCCCTCCGCTGCCGAGATCGAGGCCAATCCGAGGGCCGCGTCCGCCCGGCTACGTGCCATCACCCGCAACCAGGAGGTCGACCGATGACCGCTTTGCTGGCTCCGCGCCCCGGAAAGCAGGGGGCGCGTCCGCAGCTGCGTCCGGTCGCCCGTCCGCGCGGACGGATGGCCACGATCCCGTTCGCGCTGGTGATCGCACTTGTGCTGGCCGCGGGCACGGTCGGCCTGCTCGTGCTCACGACGGCCCTGCAGAACCAGGCGTTCGCGGTGCAGAGCCGCCAACACGAGGCGACGGTACTGGAGATCCAGCTGGCCTCGCTGCAGGCCGAAGTGGCGGACGCCCGCTCGATCCAGCACCTCGCGGTGGCGGCGCAGCAGTTGGGCATGCGTCCAAACCCGTACGGAGCGCAGCTTCGGCTGTCCGACGGCAAGGTGCTCGGCGAGGCGAGCGCGGTCGTCGGCGGTGAAGTGCCCACCGCCCGCTACCTGACCAAGGAGCAGGCTGAAGCCCAGGTGATCGCCTTGGACAAGGCCGAAGCCGAGCGGATCGCCAAGGCCAAGGCCGAGGCCAAGCAGCGCGCGGAAGCCAAGAAGGAAGCTGAGGCGAAGAAGAAGGCTGAAGCCAAGAAGAAGGCCGAAGCCGAGAAGAAGGCCGAAGCCAAGAAGAAGGCCGAAGCCAAGAAGAAGGCCGAGGCCAAGAAGAAGGTCGAGGCCAAGAAGAAGGCCGAAGCGGCGAAGAAGGCCAAAGCCAAGAAGGGCAAGCAGCCGTGAGCCGGCCGCTGGATCGGTTCTTCGCGTCCGACGCGTCGAAGAAGAAGCGGAAGGTGAAGCGGCTGCCGCTGGCGCCCACGGTCGGACGGCTGCGGGTGCTGCTGATCTCGATCGCCGTCGTCTTCTCGCTGGCTGCCGGACGCGCCGTGCAGGTGCAGGCCATCGACGCCACCAACGTGGCCGAGCAGGCCGCCAACCAGATCACGGTGGCGCACGACCTGCCGGCGTTCCGCGGCGAGATCACCGATCGCAACGGTGAAGTGCTGGCGATGACGGCCGACACGGTGAAGATCATCGCCGACGCGAAGATGATCGCAACCAACGGCCGGATGAACGCCGAGATGACCACAAAGGACCGCGAGGTCGCAGCTGCCGCGCCGCAACAGATCGCCGACCTCCTGGTGCGCTTCCTCGGCGGCACCGCCGACGAGTACCTGCCGAAGCTGACCGCGACCGGCAAGGGCCAGTCGTACCAGCTGATCGCAAAGAATGTGTCCGGCGCCACCTACCGCGAGATCGCGCTCGCGATGACCGCTGCCGGGCTGGTCGGCCTGCGCTCGGAGAGCAACCCGACGCGCGTGTATCCGAACGGCGCCCTGGCTTCGAACGTGCTCGGCTTCCTCTCCGAGGACGGCACCGGCGCCAGCGGCCTGGAACAGGCGCTCAACAAGTCGCTGGCCGGCAAGCCCGGCAAGGAGATCTACGAGACCTCGCCGAACGGCAAGATCCCGCTGGGCAACAACGTGTTGACCCCGGCTGTGAACGGCCTGGACTACCAGCTCACCCTCGACGCGGGCATGCAGTGGCACCAGGACCAGATCGTCGCCGATCGCGTCCGTGCGACCAAGGCCGACGCCGGCATGGCCCTGACGCTGAACGTGAAGACCGGGGAGATCCTCGCCCTGACCAACTACCCGAGCTTCGACAGCAACGACCCGAGCTCGGCGGACCCCGAAGACCTGTACAACCGGGCGATGACCAACGCCTACACCCCCGGTTCGGTGCAGAAGGTGCTCACATTCGCCGCACTGGTGGACGCGGGGCTGGTGAAGGCGACCGACGTGGTCACGGTGCCCAGCAGGGTGCGTTCGGGCGACGACTACATCACCGATGCCTGGGGCCATGGCGAGGTCGAACTGCTCGCCAGGGGAGTGCTGGCCAAGTCGTCCAACATCGGCACGATCCTGCTGGCCCGCAAGATGTCAAAGCAGGCGCTGCACGACTACCTGGTGTCATTCGGCCTCGGCGCCAGGACCGGCGTCGGCCTGCCCGGCGAGTCGGTGGGCATCCTGCCCGGCGCTGACATGGCCGACTACACCCGCGACGGCCTCGCCTTCGGCGGTAGCGCGGTCGCGGTAACGCTGCTGCAGGAAGCCGCGGCGGTGGCCGCCATCGCCAACGGCGGCATCTACAACATGCCGCGCCTGGTGAAGTCCCGTACCAACGCCGACGGCTCGGTCGAGGAACTGAGCACCAGCGAGCCGCGGCGCGTGATCTCTGCGGACGCGTCGGCCGAGGTGGTGTCGATGATGGAGAGCATGGTGATGCAGAGCACCAGCCGTACCTTCACCGTCGACGGGTATCGCACTGGCGCGAAGACCGGGACCTCGAAGAAGCTCGACCCGGACTGCAACTGCTTCAACGGCCTGGTCACCTCGACCATCGGCGTCGGCCCGGTGGAGGACCCGCAGATCCTCACCTATGTGGTGATCGACAACCCACGGCGCGGTTCGTCCGGGTCGGCCGTGGCCGGCCCCGCCTACCAGGACATCATGTCCGTCGCGCTGCCGCGCTACGGCGTGGCACAGTCGAAGTCGGCTTCGCCCAAGTTGCCGATCGAGCCCTGACCGCTCGTAAGGTAGCTACCCATGACCAAGCCCGAGACGCTCCGGCCGGCGGGTGTCCCGACCTCGCTGGCCGCCCTGCTCCCAGGCGCACCCGACGTCGCCGTTACCGGGCTGAGCCTCAGCTCGGCTGGGGTCCGGCCGGGTGATCTGTACGTGGCCCTACCCGGGGCGAGTACCCATGGTGC
>JAKOQD010000195.1 GCA_029778515.1 Actinomycetes bacterium | reverse complement strand
GGAGATCCCGAGGTGGTGTTCGCGCAGGGCAAGTCGCCTGCCCAGACCGTCGAGATCATGCGCACACTGCACGAAGCACATCCCGAGCGCGCAATCCTGGCCACCAGGGTGAATGCCCAAACATCCCACGCGCTGGCGCAGGAACTGCCCGACGTCGACCTCGACGAACTCGGCCGCACCGCAGTGCTCGGACCGCTGCCGCAGACGAGCGGAACAGTGCTGGTCGTGTGCGCCGGGACGTCGGACCTGCCCGTCGCGCGGGAGGCGGCGACCACTGCCCGAGTGTTCGGCACCGAGGCCGACTTGGTGACCGACGTCGGCGTGGCCGGGTTGCACAGGCTGCTGGCCGTGCGCGAGCGGCTGTCGCAGGTGAACGCGCTGGTCGTCGTGGCCGGTATGGAAGGCGCTCTGCCCAGCGTCGTCGGTGGGCTGACGGGGGTGCCGATCGTGGCCGTGCCCACGTCGGTCGGTTACGGCGCCTCGTTCGGTGGTCTGGCCGCACTGCTGGCCATGCTCAATTCGTGCGCGCCCGGCGTCGCGGTGGTCAACATCGACAACGGTTTCGGCGCGGCCGTGCACGCCTCCCGGATCGCGCGGAACGCCCGATGATCTGGATCGACGCCAGCGCGGGCGCCAGTGGTGACATGCTGCTCGGCGCGCTGCTCGCCCTCGATCCGGACGGTTTACCGGTGGCGCAAGCCGCCGTTGACGAGGCGGTCGCGCGCTTCGGCGGTGAACCGGTGTCACTGTCAGTTCAGACCACCACCCGCGCAGGCCTGTCAGCGACCCGGGCCATCGTCGATGTCAGCGACACCACAACCCATCGCACCTGGTCTGACATCCGCCCCGTCGTCAGCGGCAGGGCCTACGACGCGTTCGCACAACTGGCCGAGGCGGAGGCCCGAGTGCACGGGATCCCGGTCGATGAGGTGCACTTCCACGAGGTGGGGGCTCTGGATGCGATCGCCGACATCGTGGCCGTGTGCGCGTTGTGGGAGCGACTGGGTGCCGACCACACCGTCGTCTCACCGGTCTGCGTGGGGTCGGGTGCTGTGAGCGCGGCTCACGGCAGCCTGCCGGTTCCGGCACCGGCAGTGGCCGAACTCTTGCGGGGGGTCCCGACATTTGCCGGACCGGTCGCGCATGAAGCGTGCACTCCCACCGGCGCAGCCTTGTTGCGTGTGCTCGCCGACGAATGGGGGCCGCAGCCGCCGATGACCGTCGACGCGATCGGGACCGGAGCCGGCGGCCGGGATCGGCACGAGCGGCCCAACGTCGTGCGCATATTCATCGGCGAGTCGTCTTCCCTGGACCCAGTCCTGCAGCTCGAGACCACACTGGACGACCTGGACCCGCGGCTCTACCCCGACGTGCTGGACGCAGTGCGGGCAGCCGGCGCCGTGGAAGCCTGGTGGGCGCCGGTCGTGATGAAGCACGGCAGACCCGGCGTGACAATCACCGCCCTGGTACCGCAGGCCGCCCTCGACAACGTCGCCGAGGCGCTGTTCCGAAACAGCACAACGCTGGGCGTGCGCTGGTTCCCCGTGTCGCGGCGCACGCTCGCGCGCGACTGGGTCGAGGTGGATGTGAACGGCCGGCCGGTGCGGGTCAAGCGGGGCTGGCTGGGCGGCGAACTGCTCACCGTGCAACCTGAGTACCGCGATGTCGCGGCGGCTGCCGACGAGCTAGGCCGGCCGGTGCGCGAGGTGCTTAAGGACGCCGGGCAAAAAGAAGTTCGGACGCCACCGACGGGGGAGACAGCGACGTCCGAACACATTGAACCTAACACGACCGCTTAGGACCTACAAGGGAAAGCACCACCCATGTGTCGTAAGCCACACGAATTCCGTTGGCATACGGCGATCGGAGCCACTGATTCGGTTGGAGGTCTAACAAAGGTCGGTCGGGAAGCTCCGTGACCGCCTTCAGGTTCACTGGACCGGCAGCAAGGACCGCGCGAATGCTGGCCGGTTCGTGATGATGGCGTCCACCCCAAGGGTCTTGCAGAGTTGCAGATCCTCGGTCTCGTCCACGGTCCAGACGAACACCCGGCCTCCAGCCTCGTGCACCCGCTGCACGTAGCTCGGGTGCTCGCGCACGATCTCCAGCGACGGGCCGGCCACTTGGGCCGAAAACGGTAGCCAGCCCTTGCGGCAGCGGCGCGGGACCTGCTCCATGAGGAACACGCACGGCACACCGGGAGCCAGGTCGCGCCAGCGCCGCATGGCCAGTTCCGAGAACGACATCAGGTAGGCCCGCGCCTGGTCGGGCTGGAAGCGCGAACCCAGCAGGTCGTAGTCGCGCAGCATCTCGACGACCCGCTGTTCCACCAGCCCGGCGTAGCGGACCGGGTGCTTGGTCTCCAGGGCCAGTCCTACCGGCCGGTCGGCCCCGAGCGCGAGTTCGATCAGTTCCTGCAGCAGCAGGACCGGGGCCTCTTCACCGAAGTCCCACCGTCGCAGTTGTGCGAGCGTCTGCGCGGACACCACCCCGCGGCCATCGGACGTGCGGTCGATCCGGCGGTCGTGCACGCAGACCAGTTGGCCGTCGGCGGTGAGCCGAACGTCGGCCTCGAGGAAGTCGGCGCCCTGCGCGATCGCCTTGGCGTAGGCAGCATGGGTGTGTTCCACGTGCTCGAGCGACGAGCCCCGGTGGGCAATGACGAAAGGCTGCTCGGCGCGTCCGCGTGGGGGCCTGCGCGCCATCAGCGGAAGACCACCCCGGGGTTCAAGACCCCGTGCGGATCCCAGGCATCCTTCAGCGAGCGCATGGCGGAGATGGCCGCTTCGCCGCGATCCTTGACGACTGCTTCGGTCTTCACCCGGCCGACCCCGTGCTCGGCCGAAACCGCCCCGCCGAGGGCGACCACCAGGTCCAGTACCTCGTCCTCGCCGGACTCCAGCAGTTCCACGTGTAGCGAGCCATCTGCCACGTGCCCGAAGATCGTTGCGGAGTGCGCGGCGTACACAGCGTCGGTGAACTCGTCGAGCCGTTCCATCGGCAGCGCCACGTCGACTTTCTGTTTCACGCCGATCCGCTGGGCAACCTCCGATTGCGACTCCCGGAACCACCACAGTCGCTCCTGGTCCGGCTTCTCGACCGCGACCAGCGCTTCGTCGGGCAGTTCGGCGGTCTCGATATCGCTTTCCAGCAGCAGCACCCAGGGAGTGCCACCCACATCCGGTCCGCCGGCTTCCTGCCACCCGCGTTCGTCGACCACCTCTGCGGCCTGCAACCCCTCGCCCTGCGCCCACGCGTGTTCCAGGGCCGCGGCCAGTGTCGGCACCCCGAGCACCGCGACCACCGATTCCGCCGCCGGGTCGGACAGGCGCAGCCGCACCGCGGTGATCACGGCCAGCGTCCCTTCGCTGCCGGTGAGCAACTGCGCGAGGTCGAAGCCGGTGTTGTCCTTGGCCAGCCCGCTCATCCGCTCCACAACGGTGCCGTCCGGCAGCACGGCCTGGATGCCCTCGACCTGACGGCGGGTCATGCCGTATTTGCACACGCGGATGCCACCGGCGTTGGTGGCCACGGTTCCGCCGATAGTCGCGGAGTCCCGGGCGGCGAGATCGACGCCGTACACGAGGTTGTGCTGGGCGGCCAGACGCTGCACGTCGCCCAGCGTGACTCCCGCGCCGGCCAGCAGGCTGCGGCCGGTGACTTCCAGCGGATCGCGCAGCCGCAACGTGGACAGGATGATGGCGGGACCTTGACCGGTCGGCACGGATCCTCCGACCAGGCCGGTGTTACCGCCTTGGACGTGCACCTTCCGGCCGTTCGCTCCTGCCCACTGCAGGACCGCAGCGACCTCCTCGGCGTTAGCCGGGCGCACCACAGCCTCACACGCGCCGGTGAAGCGGCCGGTCCAGTCCGTCTCGTAACCCTGTCGCACCGAATCGTCGGTCAGCACATGGTCAGCGCCGACCAGCTCCGCGAGTTCGCTCACGGTTTCAGCCTAGAAGGCCAGGGTCACCGCGGCGATGTGCCACAGCGACGACCGCGTTGCCCGGTTGGCACATCGCTACTTGAGCAGCCGCGACATCCTGCGATCCGCCAGGGGCTTGCCGCCGGTCTGGCAGCCGGGGCAGTACTGGAACGAGGAGTCCGACAGCCGCACTTCCGCGATGGGCGTGCCACAGACGTCGCAGGGTTCGCCGGTGCGGTTGTGCACGCGT
>JAKOQD010000194.1 GCA_029778515.1 Actinomycetes bacterium | reverse complement strand
CCGCGAATCCGGAGTGGTTCGGGCCCGACGCCCCGCGGGTGAAGGGCGGCTGGGATCTGGTCGGCGACGCCTACGACTCGGACGCCGAGCCGGGCAGTCCGGCAGCCACGCCCGTCCCCGACCCCAACCCGCTGGACTGCAACGGCCACGGCACCCATGTCGCCGGTATCGCCGGCGGCTCGGGCGTGACCGCATCCGGTGATGTCTACACGGGCGCCTACAACGCCAAGACCGCGAAGACACAATTCTCGATCGGCCCGGGCGTCGCGCCGCAGGTCGACCTGTACGCCGTCCGCGCCTTCGGCTGTGAAGGGTCCAGCGAAGTGGTCGCGGAGGCGATCGACTGGGCGGTCGAGCGGGGCATGGACGTAATCAACCTCTCCATGGGCAGCACCTTCGGCCGCGCGGATGACCCAGATGCGGTCGCGGCCAGCAACGCGGTCGGCGCGGGCGTGGTCGTGGTGACGTCCGCCGGCAACGAGGGCCCGAACCCCTACCTGGCCGGTTCGCCCGGAGTTGGTGAGGGCGTCATCTCGGTGGCTGCCGTCGACAGCACGCCCAGCTTCCCGGGAGCTTCGCTTAGCTTCGCTGGGCAGCAGTTGACCGCGATAAACGCGAACGCGGCCGATCTGCCGGGCACGGCTCTCACCGTGGTGAACGTCACGGACGACCCGGACACCGCGGAGGTCGAATCGCTCGGTTGTTCGGTCGCAGCCTTCACCCAGGCCGGCATCGTGCCGGACGGGCACCAGATCGCGGTCGTCGAGCGGGACGGCTGCTCGCGTCCGGCGAAAGCCATCTTCGGCCAGCAGGCCGGCGCGGCCGCAGTGGTGATGATCAACACGATCGCGGACGGATACCCGCCGCTGGAGGGTGAGATCACCTACAACCCGGACGACGGGACGCCTTATCAGGTGACCATTCCGTTCCTCGGGGTACCCAACACGGCAGCGGCGGCACTGGCCGGCGCGGAGGGCGCCGCGATGACGATGACCGCGACCACGGTGGCCAACCCCGCGCTGGGCGAGATCGCGGCCTTCAGCTCAGCCGGTCCGGTCAACGGCAGCTCAGAGGTGAGCCCGAGCCTGGCCGCGCCAGGGGTCTCGATCACGTCCGCCGGCATCGGCACCGGTGACGGCACGACGGCGATGTCGGGCACGTCGCAGGCCGCCCCGCACGTCACCGGCGTGGCGGCGCTCGGCGTGCAGGCGCATCCGAAGTGGTCCGCGCAGGACATCGCCGCGACCCTGGTGAATACCGCCGACCCGGCGAAGGTCAGCGGCTATTCGCTCACCCTCGCCGGCTCCGGCCTGGTGGACGCTGCCCAGACCGTGACCACCGAGTCCTTGGTCACGGGCGACCGGTACCGGACCAGTTCCGGCGTTATGGCCGAGCCGTCGCTCAGCTTCGGCTTCGCCGAGCCCTCGCTCACCTTCCTGGGCACCAAGTGGATCACGATCCACAACCGCGGCTGCGAGGCGATCACCTACAAGCTCGGCGCCGAAGCCAGCGCGGCCTCGCGCCCGGCGAGCCTGAAGTTCGGCGCAAAGAAGGTGAAGGTTCCGGCGCGAAGCAAGGTGATGGTGCCGGTGACGCTGCTGGTCAACGCGGCCAAGATCGGATCGTCGCTGACCGACACTCAGGCCGGCTTCCGTGAGGTTTCCGGCAACATCGTGCTGACCACGGGTGGTGACGAGTTGCGGGTGCCCTACCTGCTCGTGCCGCGCGCACGCGCTCAGGTCAGCGCCAAGGCGCTGGACAGGTTCCCCAAGCCGGTCGCTGCCCCCGAATACCTGGCAGCGGACGCAGCAGACGCAGCGGACGAGTCAGCAGCCGAGGTCGAGGCCAACTCACCGGCGGAGTCGGTCAACGTCGTCGAGCCCGTGGAAGACCTGGGTGCAGACCCGGACGCAGAGGTAGCTGCCGGTGAGCCGGAATCCTCCGCTGGTGCGGACGGCGTCGCCGAGGCCGCCCAACAGGTGACCGACGATCCGATCGAAGAGCCGGTGGCGGAAGCCGTGGAAGCCGTGGAAGAGATCGCGCCGACCGCACCGACCGCGCCCAACAGCACGGCGCAGACCACGACGGTGCGGGTGTCGCTGCGCAACCCGCTCGGTGCGGTGGACGCGTCCGCGGATTTCTACACCTGGGGGCTCACCGACCCGAAGGATCCGTCCGCCCGCGGGGGGTACGACCTGCGCGCGGCCGGCGTCCAGTCCTATGCGAACGGCGCGGACACGCTGTTGCTGTTCGCGGTGAACAATCACTCCCGGTGGTCGACCGCGGCCACTCAGGAGTTCGACGTGTCGGTGGACACCAACGGTGACGGCGCTGCCGACTACGTGGTGCTCAGTTATGACTCGGGCTACATCGCCACCGGCACCTACAACGGACTGACCGGGGTGTTCGTCTACGACGTGGCCGCCGGAGCGATGTCCGCGAGCGGCTACAACGCGGTGGCGCCGACCGACTCGAGCACGATCCTGCTGCCGGTGAACGCGTCCGCGCTGGGGTTGAGCGCGGACGCCGGCGACTTCAGCTACACCGTCGACAGCTACAGCATCCTGGATCCAGTGGCCGGTGACAGCTTCGGCGCGTGGGCGAACTACAACCCGTGGGCGAAGGCCATTGGCGATTCGGCCTACGTCACCGTCCGGCGCAATCGGACGCTGAAGGTGCCGGTCGAGGTGGACCCGGTGGCCCTGGGCACGCAGCGGCCACTGGGCGTCATGGTGGTGGCCTTCGACAACCAGTCCGGTGCTTCGGAGGCCCTGCTGCTGAAGGCCCGCTGACCCACGCTCCCCGAGCCCACCCACGCTCCCCGAGCCCGACGAAGGGGCGGTGGCTCAGGCCGGCCGGCAGAGCCTCGGCTCGCCCGAGCGTCCGAAGCGGTAGTCGTATTCGACTCCGGCCACGCTGACGACCACCTGCATGCCGGGCACCTGAGCCTGGGTGTACAGCTGGCCGGGCTTGGGACAGCCCAGGGAACCGTCATTCCAGGTGACCCGGCGCGAAGTCACCACCCGGACGTCCGTCGTCGGAACCTGACGGGCGGCCAGATCAGCGAGGATCGCGTCCCACTGCTGTGGGGACGGGGTGGCGACCGTCCCGGCGCTCGGCGTCACCGACGGCAGCGGGGACATGGTCTGCAGTGGTGGTCTTTCGCCCATCTCGCCTCGGCTCGCGCAGCCGCACAGCAGCACTGCCATCGTGCTGACCAGCGCAGCCCGGACCATGTCGCCTCCTGGGTCAAGCGTACGAGCTCGGACGGTTCGAGATCCCGGCCAACGCCCGGATGACGTGGCCTGTGGACAATGGGATGACGTGGCCTTGGCTGGCATGCGCCCAGCCTGCCATGCCAGCTCGTCAGCGCGACCCGGTGAGCGCCTTCAGTTCCCGGGCCGCCTCGCGGGACGCGTCCGCTTCGCCGAGTTGCCAGCGCAGCCCGACCAGCGCTTCCAGCGTCGTGGCGAGTTCGTCCCGGTATGCCTCCAGCGCGGTCAGCGGACGCAGCAACCCGGCCAGCCGGTCCAGGTTGTGGGCTCGGTCGGCCGGGGATTCGGCCGCGGCGTTTGCCGCGGAGCGGGCCAGGGTCAGCTCGTCCTGCACTTCGGCCGCTGCCCGCGCGGCCAGGCGCGCCTGAAGTTCGGCCTGCTGTCGGTGCTGTTCGGCGGCCTGCCGGGCGGCCCTCTCCGCCTTGGCCCTACGCTCGGCCGCTGCGGCGGCTTCCGTCCGTTCCCGCTCCTGGCGGGCGGCTGCCTCCTGCTGAGCCGCTCGCGCAGCCGCGGTCGCCGCGGCCAGTTCGTCCTCTGCGAGCTGTCGGGCGCGTTCGGCAGCTTGATCACGATGGCGGGTTTCCGCGGCTTCGGCGTCCCGTCGCGCGGTTGCAGCGGTCTGGGTGGACTCCTGGGCCGCACGCTCGGACGCGGCATAGCCGCTGGTCAGATCGCGATTGCTGAGCTCAGCGGACGCATCGAGCCGCGTCCACGTCACCGGCCGGCCTGGTGTTGGCGGGGCCGTGGCGACCCCGTCGGCGGACGCGAACTCGTCCGCTTCAGCGGCGCGCCCAGCCCGGCGCAGGGCAGCCGCCAGCCAACGTTGGCCTTCGGCGTGCTCGGCACCCAGACGGTCCAGGAGGGCGAGGTGGGCGCGGCGCACGCCCAGCGCGAAATCGACCTGGCCGGCCGACTCCAGCCGCGACGCATACGGTTCGTAGGTCGCGGCCGCGGTGGCGGCAGCGGTCGCCACCAGTGCCGGACGCGGTCGTGCCGGCAATTCGGCCAACAGCGACTCGTGCGCGGTCAGCGCCAGCCGGTGTTGCGCCAGCGCCTGGTCGGGATGGCCGCCGGCCCAGCGGCAGTCGGCCGCGGTCAGGTGCACGGCGATGGTCTGCGCTGCCGGCATCGGGGTAACGAATCGCCACGCGCTGGCGGCGTCCGCATAAGCGTTCGCCAGCGCTGGGTCGTCGACGTAGGCCCGCGCCCGAGCGAGCAGCGACCAGACCACAGCAGCGGCGCTCAGGTGATCGACCAGCGGGAGTCGGCCCAGCTGGTTGCGCCACGCGTCCAGCCCGTCAAGCGTGCGGGCGGCGGCCTCCGCCAGCCCGAGGAACCCCTGGACGGCAGCGAGCTGTGCCGACGCAGTGAAGAAGCGGACGCCGTCCGGTAGCGAGGTGTACGGACCGGACGCGCCGCCCTGGGCCAGGATGCGGGCCGCCTGCACGACGGCGTCCGGTGCGTCCGCGGCCGCCTCGGAGAAGGCCCACGCCTGGAGTCTGGTCGCGTTCAGGGCGACCATCGCGTCCGCCAGTTCCGCCGTCCGCGACGGGTCCGAGGTGACCGCGACGCGGAGCCGCTTCACCGTGGACGCAAGCTCGCGCCGCGAATCCTCGTTGGCTGGCACTGTCGGCATCGGCCACCTCCTTCTGGTCAAGCATGCTCCACACCGCCGCCCCCCGTTCGCGGAAAGGTGCTCGCGACTGGTCCATACGGGCACACTTGGCACACCATGAGTGAACTGATCGAGCAATCCCGGCTCACGATTCGCCGGATTTCGGTGTCGAGTATGGACAACAACGTCTATCTACTCACCACCCGCACGGGCGGTCGTCAGTTGTTGATCGACGCTGCCAACGAGCCGGACGCGATCGCGGATCTACTCGCGTCCGCTGCGGGGGACGCGGACGTACCGCCGCGGCTCGAACTGATCCTGACCACGCACTCCCACCACGACCACCTCGGGGCGTTGGCCGCGGTCGCGTCCGCTCACCCCGAGGCGCAGACGCTTGCCGGGGCAGCGGACGCCGGCGCGATCACGGCAGCCACCGGCGTCCCGATCGCGCGGCGTCTGGAACACGGCGACGCCATCGCGCTCGGCGACCTGGAACTGCAAGTGATCGGTTTGCGCGGACACACGCCCGGCTCGGTCGCGGTGGCGTACAGCGAGCCCGACCAGCAGACGCACGTGTTCACCGGCGACTCGCTGTTCCCCGGCGGCGTGGGCAACACCAACCGGGATGCGGAGCGGTTCAACAGCCTGTTCTCGGACGTGGTCCAGCGCATCTTCGAGGTCTACCGCGGAGACTCGATCGTGCACCCCGGCCACGGCGCGGCGACCACGCTCTCCAGCGAGCGTCCGCACCTGGCCGAGTGGGAAGCTCGCGGCTGGTGAGTTGGTCCCCGACGCGTGAACGGCGAGGCTCAGCTGCGCCGGAATAGCCGCTGCACCAGGTGCCAGGCGGTGCCGGGCGGATCGTCGGTCGTGAACGCCCACTCCGGGTCGGTCAGCATGCGGGCACCGGACAGTCCGGCCACCATGGCGATTACCGCGAGCACTGTCGCGACGCCCTGCTGCAGCGCGGACACAACGTCGGCCTGATCGAAGTAGATCAGCGCCCGCAGGGCGGAGGCGCCGGGGATCGCGACCAGCACCGTGGGCACGGTCATGATGATCTTGTTGAGGTCGAACAGCCGAGCGGCGAGCGCGCACAGCAGGCCCATCACGAAGCAGCACACGAAGGTGGCGATGTGGGCCTTCACGCCGTTCTGCAGCAGCAGGAGGCGCGGGATGTTGCCCAGCAGCGCCACCACCCCGGACATGACCGCGGCCGACAGCGGCGAGTTGAACATCGTCGCCCAACCGAAGACCGCGAAGAAGCTGGCGGCCAGTTGCACCGGCCAGAGCAGCGCCGGCTGGATCGCGAGTGGCGGGACGGCGTCCGGTGAAACCCCGGTGGGGGTGACCACCAGCCATACCCCGATCGTGATCGACAGCAGCACCATCGCGGCGTAGAACAACCGCGGCACTCCGGCCAGCAGGTCGATTCGGGTGAGGTCGAGACCGGCGGTGACCAGCGGGAAACCGGGAATCAGGAAGATGGCCGCACAGATCAATCCGGCGGCCATGCGCGGGCTGGGGCTGCCGAGGGCGAGATCGAGGCCCCTGGTGAACACGGCATAAAGGCCGGTGGCCGTGGCGGCGGAGGTGAGCACGACGGCGAGATGGTTGAGTTGCAGGCCGGTCAGCGTCCGGTGCAACCAGTAGGCGAGTGCGGACGCCGGCAGCACCGCCAGCACCTCGCGCCAGCCGCCGTTGCCGAGTATGGTGACCGAGCCGCACGCCAGCGCGACCAGCAGGATCAGCGCCCACGCCGGATAGAGCCGCGGGGTGTGCTCGATGTCGTCGAGCATCGCGTCAACTTCGGCGACGGTGGCCCGCTCGGGAAGGTTTTGGCCGAGGCGCTGCATCAGGTCGATGCGGTGGGCGTTGACGCCCGGCTTGCGGACCTCGCCCACCTGCGTGCGGAAAGTGCCGCGTCGCTGCACGGTCAGCACGATGTCGGTGAACGTGACCTGTGCTCTGATGTTGCCGATGCCGACCGTCCGGGCGACCGCCTGCATCACTTCGCGTACCCGCAGCCCGGAGGTGCCGGCGCCGAGCATCAGGATGCCGGCCCGCAGCACCACGTTCGCTCGCCGGACCAGGTGCTTGGGCTCCAGGGCGTCCTCATGGAAGTGCTCGTCGAAGGTCGGTTCCCGGGTGTCAGCCACGTGCGCCAAGCCTACGCGGGTTGATGGGCGGTCTCCGACGTTCGAACGGTGGACGGGATGCGACCGGCTCAGCCTGGATCCAGGCAAGGCCCGCGAAAGCGGCCCCGAGAACGTCGGGGTGCTGCTCGGACCGGGCCTGAACCTCAAGCGCCATCCGGCCGGCGGACGCAACTTCGAGTACTTCTCCGAAGACCCGCTGCTCTCCGGCAAGGCGGCCGCCGCGCTGGTGCGTGGCATCCAGTCCGAGGGTGGAAGCCGGTGAATTCAAAGTGCGCGTGGGCGCGTCCTCGCGGGACATCCGCGCCCGCGCGTCCGTCCATGTCGAGTTGGCCGACCGGATCACGCCCGTGCCCAAGCCCGCTGGGAAGGTCGAGACTGATCCTAGGGGCCTAGCGGAACGGATACGCCACGTAGGCGAACCGCGTCCCGTCCGGCGACCAACTGTTGACGTTGATGGTGCCCTGACCGCCGGGTAGCTCGGCGACGGTGACCGCGTCCGCCCAGGCGTCGCGGACGACCAGCCGCAGTTGCACGGTCAGGTCGGCCGGGTGTCCGAGAGTCCCGGCAGGGAAGCTCAGGTAGACCCAGTGCCGGCCGCCCGGGGCGGTGTGCGGGAACCAGTTCACGCGCTCATCGAAGGTGAGCTGGGTGAACTCGGTTCCGTCCGGGCGCACGCGCGCGATCTGTGCATGCCCGGGAGTCGTGGAGAACCGCTCGGTGTTGAAGTACAGCCATTCCCCGTCGACTGAGTACTCGGGGCCGTCGTCCGGGCCCCAGCCGGGCAGCACCTCGCGATCATCCGATCCGTCGACGCCAACGGTGTGGAGGTTGACGCAGCCCCAGCCCTGGGTCGGATCGATGTTGACATAGGCGAGCGTGGTGCCGTCCGGGCTGACTCCGTGCAGGAAGTGCATCAGGCTGCCGCGATCGCGAGTCACGCGGCGGGCCTCGCCGCCGGCCAGCGGTGCCACGTAGAGGTGCCGGTCGTTGCCGGATAGGTAGATGGTCTCGCCGTCCGGGGCCAGTACGTGATCGTTGTTCAGCTCAGGGGCGCCCACTAGTGGAATCTCGGTCGGGGGAGCGGAGCCGTCGGCGGGCAATGTCCAGAGCAGGCCGTCGCCGTTCAGGATGAGCCGGTCGTCAGGTGTCCAGTTGGGTGCCTCGAACAGCCGCTCGGTGTCCACGTACACCACCGAATCGGTCGCCGTCCGCAGGTCGTAGGTGTGTACCTCGCAGACCTGCCCTGCTGCGAGTTCGCGTCCGGCCATCTGTCGCCACCTTTCGATCAGGCATCCATTCTCGCAGCGTCCGCCCCTCCGCAAGCTGGACAGTTGCAGCCGACATCGGCTCCAGATGTCCAGTTTCTGAGCGAGGTGATCAGCTGGTCGACGAGTGG
>JAKOQD010000032.1 GCA_029778515.1 Actinomycetes bacterium | reverse complement strand
GGGAGGTTCAACTCCTCTCTCGCGCACACATTGGTTATGTGCCCCTGACGAGGGCAAACAGCATCTGACTAGCGGTTTTAGGCCGAATTGGCTCTGCTCAGGTGTACCCAGGAAGTGCCATCGGGGGCTCTTCGTGCCCCACGTTTGCCCCACGCTGCCCCACGTGTGCCCCACGGAAATGGTACGGAATGGCATACCCAAAGGGGTATCGCCGGCGCAACCCCTCTTATGCTGGATACCCCCTGGATGTCGTCCAGGGGGACAGCCATTCACGCATAGCGCCGTCGATGGTCCCGGCCTGTCCGGGTGCGGCTGGCTCTCTTCTCCTCAAGTTCCCGGCGCCTCCCTGTCCGGATCGACACCGTTGCAGGGCTTAAGGAGTCAGAGAGGAGTAGCCATGCCCACCCAGCGTTACGAGACCATCGCACAGGCTTGTGAGCGGACCGGGATCAGCCGCAACACGCTGCGCCGGAGGATTGCCACCGGCGAGTTGCCCGCGTTCATGACCGGGAGGCGCATCCTGCGCCTCCGCCCCGAGGACGTCGACCGGCTCCTCAAGCCGCGCTAAGGCCGCCCGATCGCAGTCTGAGGTACCGATATGAGCCGAAGGCAGGACAAGCGTACGTTCGGTGAGATCTCGCCGTTGCCGAGCGGACGGTACCGGGCGCGGTACCGCGGCCCCGACGGCGACCGGTACACGGCGCCGGTCACCTTTCTGTCCCGGATGGACGCCGAAACCTGGCTGTCGGCCCAGGATCGAAAGATCAGCTCCTCGCGGCGCTCCTTAAGTTCGTGCTTCCCGGTCTTCGTGGCGCCGATCCGTCCGTACTCGACCGCATCGAGGCCGGCTACGGCCTGTCCGCCGAGCCCGAGGCCATCCACCCCGAGCCGTTCACCGCGCCCTCACTGTTCCTGTTCGGTCGCCAGGACGATGTCGTGGGCTTTGAAGACGGCTGGTCCTTCCGCGATCACTACCCGCGCGCCAGCTACGTTGTCCTGGACGCAGCCGGTCATAACGCGCATCTCGAGCGTCCCAGCCTCACCGGCGCCTTGATCAGCGACTGGCTGCTGCGCATGGATGCACCGTGACGCCACAGCCTTGTAGAGGCCGGGACGGCGCCGCCGGGGCCAGCCGGCCAAGCGGCGAAGCGCAAGACCGATTCTCGGCGAGCACACTATGTCGAGACCGAACGGTGCTGAACGCAAAGCAGCCGCGACCAGATGCGCGGGGGCTCGCTATGCTCGGCCCGCGGAGCGGTTTGGGCATCAGGCCAGGAGGAGCGGCATGGACGACGCCGATGTGCTGGTTGTTGGAGCCGGCCTGGCTGGCCTGAACGCGGCCCGCCGGCTTGAGCGCAGCGGTCTTGAAGTGGTCGTGCTGGAGGCCGCCGACGTCGCGGGCGGACGGGTGCGCACCGACCTGGTTGATGGCTTCCGGGTTGACCGTGGCTTCCAGGTGCTCAACCCGGCCTACCCGGCGTTGCGCGATGCCGTGGACGTCGAGCGCCTCGCCCTGGGTCGGTTCGGACGCGGGGTGGTCGTGCGTACGGCCGGTGGCGACCAGGTTCTGGCCGACCCGTTGCGGATGCGGGGAACGGTCAAGGCGCTGGCGAGCGTGGTCGGCGCCGATCCAGGGGCTGCGTTGGCGCTGCTGCGCTGGGCGGCGCCTTCGGTCGCCGGGCGCCGAGTGATCGCTGCGACGACCGAGATGACCATGGACGGTTCGCTGGACGCGGCCGGGGTGCGCGGCCCGCTGCGCGCTCAGGTGTTGGCGCCGTTCCTTGCCGGCGTGCTGGGCGACAGCGAAGGCGTGACGTCTGCCCGGTTCGTGCGCTGGCTGTTGCGCTGGTTCATCCTCGGCACGCCCGGCCTGCCGGCGCAGGGGATGGCGGCTGTGCCCGCCCAGCTGGTTCACCGGCTGCGGCGGCCGGTGCGGCTGGGCGTTGCCGTGCACGCCTTGACGAAGCGCGGCGCGGGCTGGACGACGACGACCAGCGCGGGCAACTTCAGCGCCCGGGCAGTAGTAGTGGCGGCCGGCCCCGCGGCGTCCGCTGCGCTCACCGGACGGCCGGCGCCCCGCCTGCGCGGGCTCGCGACCTGGTGGTTCGCTCCGCCGGAGCCGCCGACCGAGAGCCGATTCCTGCACGTGGACGGTCTGGCCGCGGGCCCGGTGGTGAACACCGCCCAGGTGAGCAACGCGCAGCCCGGGTACGCACCGGCCGGACGACACCTGGTGCAGGCGTCCGCGCTGTGGAACGGCGACGGCCCGGCCGAGGCGGAGGTGCGTGCGCACCTGACCCAGCTTTACGGCCGTCCGGCTACTGACTGGCCGCTGGTCGCCGTCCACCAGATCCCGGACGCGCTGCCGGCCATCAGCCCCTCGGGTTGGCGGACGGGCGCATGCGACGACGTGGACGGGGTGCTGGTCGCCGGCGACACCGCCGACGCCTCGATCCAAGGCGCCTTGGCTTCAGGCGCTGCCGCCGCCGACCTCGTTGCTCGCCGGCTCGGCGCGGCCGGCGCCTGAGCGCTGGGCCACTGCTCCTCGCGACCGGTTCAGCGCTGCCGTACAACTGCGGCCACACCCCGGCCTTCTACCGCACTCGCCACCAGGCAGGCCCAACGGCGACGATTGGGTATGGCTCAGTTCACGGTTGTCCGAGACGTCCGCGCGCCGGCCGGGGCGGTGTTTGCCCGACTGGTCGACTGGGATGCCCACAGCGCTGCCATCCCGCTCACCCGGCTGCACCACACCGGCGAGGCGGCCGTGGGTCAGCGGTTCGTGGCCCGCACCGGCTGGGGCCGGTTGGCATTCGACGATCCGATGGAGGTGCGCCTGCTGCGTCCGCCCGCTGGGGACGGCGTCGGTGACGTGGGCGGGGTGGTCGAAGTGGCCAAGGCCGGCCGGGTCATCGCCGGCCGGGTGCGCTGGACGGTGACGCCGACGCAATCCGGCTCCCGCGTGGAATGGTCCCAAACGCTCGTTGTCCCATGGCTGCCGAAGTTCCTCGACCCGCTTGTCGGCGGGGTCGGTCGACTCGCCTACACCGCGGGGCTGCGTAGGATCCTGCGCTGAACCGGTCCGGCAGCATTGGGCAGGGGTGCACGCTTGGGTTATGACCGAGCAGCAGCCCTATGCGGTGGTGGAGCGTCGCGCGGACTTCGAGTTGCGCCGATATCCAGCCCATTTGGTCGCCCAGACCGAGGTCGAGGCACCAATGGAGGCAGCCGTCAACCGCGGCTTCCGGGTACTGGCCGATTACATCTTCGGCGCGAACCAGGCCAAAGCCAAGGTCGCGATGACCACACCCGTTCTGCAGCAGTCCGCTGGCGAGCCGATCGCCATGACCGCACCCGTCCTGCAGGCGCCAGGTGATCGGCCCGGACGGTACGTGATCTCGTTCGTCATGCCGGCCGGCTACACCCTCGATACGCTTCCCACCCCACTCGACGTCCGCGTCCAGTGGCGCGAAGTCGCCGCCGAGCTTGCGGCTGCCCGGCGGTTCAGTGGGCTCGGGCGTGCGGAGGCTTTCAGCGCGGAGCTCGACCGGCTGACCGCAGCGGTGCGAGCCGCCGGCTTAACCGTTGTCGGACCGGCCCGCAGTGCCAGGTTCGACCCGCCCTGGAAGCCCTGGTTCCTGCGGCGAAACGAGGTCGTCCTGCCCGTGGCGGGCCAGCCGTCGCAGGGCTGACCACAGGGCACTGCGTTTCACCGCGCACTGAACCGCGAGGCGATCACCCGCGTGCCGACCCGCCCCGCTCGCCGAAACGGGTGGTAACCACGGTCGGCGTTGCGTCCAGACCCCGCCAGCTCCCGGAGTGGCCCTGCGCGCATGGCAAGCGAAAGGGTCGCCCGCTTCCGAGCGGGCGGCCTTTCCTGCTGGTCAGCCGGCGTAATGCGTGTCGTTGACCGTCTTCACCGTCCAGGTGCCGTTGTTGTACTCGAGCAGGTTCACCGCACCATTGGCGATACCGGTTGCCGGAATGGCCGACCCCATCGAGTCGAGCATGCAGGCGATCGTGATCCCGCTGGTCACGACCAACACCTTTTTGCCGCCGGAGCCGTCGGCTGCGTCCTTCGCGATGTCGTCCATCGCCGGGAGCGCGCGGGCGTTGATGTCGTCACAGTTCTCGGCTGGCATGGCGGGCACCGGGTTGGTGTCCTTGATCGCCTCAAGCATCTGGCGGATGGTGAACGTCCCCGTGCCGAGCTTGGCCAGCACCGCCTTCTGCATGGTCAGGTTCGATTCGCCTTCCCAGCCGCCGAAGTTCATTTCGCGCAGCGCGGGATCCTTGGTGATGCCAAACCGGCACCACCAGCTACCGCCTCGCCCACACCCGCGCAGGTGGGGCCAACTCAAGCCGCCCTAGCTAGTGGGGCCAAGTCGAGTTGACATACTCACCGCGGGCGACCGAACACCGTAGTGTCGTCGTTGCTGTGCCGGGAAGTCTGGTCGGTGAGCTTCGACGACTGGGTCTGGAGCGTCGAGCCCGGATCGGCGGACGGTCCCGCCGTCCCGCCGCTGATCGACCCCGGCCAGCCGCTCACCGTCGGCCGCGAGGGCGACCAACTCACGCTTCACGCACCGGACGCTCCGCTGATCGGCCACTTCACCCGCGGCGGCTGAGCACGGGTGCTGAGTTTTGTCCCCAGCGAACTTCTACCGCGTCTTGGCCACGACGCTCTCG
>JAKOQD010000193.1 GCA_029778515.1 Actinomycetes bacterium | reverse complement strand
ATGCAGCCCGGTGGCCAGGATCTCGTCGATGCGACCGAACTGCAGGTCGCTGCGCAGGCGGCCGGCGCGGCGGCGGGTTTCGCCGCTCTGCACGTTGGCCACCAGGTCCAGGTTGTGCACCACCTCGTTCATGCAGGCCGCCAGCGACCGCGGCATGTCCGGCCTCAGCACCAGCAGTTCGGCCACCTTGTCGGGGCGGATCACGTTGCGGTAGACCTTGCGGTAGATCTCGAAGCCGCTGACCGAGCGCAGGATCGCGCTCCAGTGGTAGAAGTCGACCTCGGGTGCGTTGTCGTCGGTCCAGGTGCCGACCTCGTCGCCGGCCAGGGCATGGAACTTCACGTCGAGCAGGCGTGCCGTGTTGTCGGCCCGCTCCAGGAAGGTGCCGATGCGGATGAAGTGCAGCGACTCGTCCTGCAGCATGGTGCCCACGCTGACGCCCCGGCTCAGGTGCGAGCGGAACTTCACCCACTCGAACAGCGCCGAGGGGTCGCGCTCGAAGGCATCGCCCTTGAGCATGCGGTTGAATTCCAGCCAGGTCTGGTTGGTGGTCTCGAACAGCTCGGTGGTGAGCGTGCCGCGCACGGCACGGGCGTTCTCGCGCGCTGCCCGCAGGCAGGACACGATGGACGACGGGTTGCCGGCGTCGCGCACCATGAAGTCCATCACGTCGGCGGGCGTCACCGCGGCATGCTTCTGGTGGAACGACCAGGTCAGCTCGGAGATGCCCAGCACGCCGGCCCAGCCCTGCTCGGCCCGGTCGGCCGACTGCGGCAGCAGCGAGGTCTGGTAGTTCACGTCCAGCATGCGGGCGGTGTTCTCGGCGCGCTCCATGTAGCGCGACATCCAGAACAGGTGGTCTGCGGTTCTTGAAAGCATCGGTCTGTTCTCTCCGTCAGACTTGCGACTGCGACTGTGTTTGCGACTGCGCCTGGCCCGGATCGCCCTCCAGAACCCAGGTGTCCTTCGTGCCGCCGCCCTGGCTGCTGTTGACCACCAGCGAGCCCTCCTTCAGCGCCACGCGGGTCAGGCCGCCGGGCACCATCTGCACGCTCTTGCCGGTGAGCACGAAGGGCCGCAGGTCGATGTGGCGCGGCGCGACACCGCTCTCCACGAAGGTGGGCGTGGTCGACAACGCCAGCGTGGGCTGGGCGATGTAGTTGTCGGGCCGCGCCAGCACGGCGGCGCGGAAGTCTTCGATCTCGGCCTTGGTGGACGCCGGGCCGACCAGCATGCCGTAGCCGCCGGCACCGTGCACCTCCTTGACCACCAGCTCGCCCAGGTGGTCGAGCACGTAGGTCAGGTCGTCCTTCTCGCGGCACAGGTAGGTCGGCACGTTCTCCAGGATCGGCTTCTCGCCGAGGTAGAACTCGACCATCTT
>JAKOQD010000192.1 GCA_029778515.1 Actinomycetes bacterium | reverse complement strand
CTATCTGCGCGGAGTCAAGCGGGCATCCGCACTACGAGAGCCCCCGGGCGCACCTCGCAGGTCATTCGTTGCCTGGGTCCGACAGCATCGCCGTCGAGCTGGCCCTCCACCGGTTCGCGGGTGTCCACGACCACCCGGTCGGACACCATCGACACCAGCGATCGATGGCCGCGGCGGTGCCGGGTCAACACATGTACCCCGACGGCGAGCCACGCCGAGATCGAGTTCGGCGAGGCCAGGACCGTGTCGAGCTTGCCGTCGGTCAGCGACGCCTCGGGCATCAGCGCCAGCCCGCCGGCCAGTTCGCCGCAATTGCCGACCACCACCGCGCGCGCGTGCAGACTCATCGCCCGTTCCTCCGCCGCGCGGACGCGGACCGCGAACCCCAGCTTGAACAGCGCCTTCGCCCCTGAAATCAGGTAGGCCATCCAGCCGACGGTGCGCTTCAGTCCGTCGTCCACTCCGGCCATCATCTCGGCGTCCAGCCCCATCCCAGCCATTACCAGGAAGATGGCGGGCTGACCGTCGTCCCAGCGCACTTCGCCGACGTCGATCGGCAGGTCCCGCCCGGTCAGGGCGACGGTAAGCGCGGCGTCCAGGTCGCCGACCGGCAGCCGAAGGTTGCGTGCCAGCAGGTTCCCGGTACCGCCTGGCAGCAATCCGACCGGCACGCCCGCGTCCACCAGGCCGCTCGCCACCGCGCGGACGGTGCCGTCGCCGCCCAGCGGGCAGACCAGCGTCGCCCCGTCCGCGTGCGCCTGCTTCGCCTGGCCCTCACCGGGATCGTGGGCAGTGGTCTCGTACCAGCGCGGTTCGGGCCAGCCGTGGTCGGCACAGATCTCGGCGAAGCGAGCCTTGGTCGCGTCCGGGTCGTCGAGCTTGGTCGGGTTGGCGACCACAGCCCACGGGCCGGGCTCGCGGACGACGCCCGCTGGCTCCTGACTGCTGCTCACTGGGCCTCCTTGGCTGGGACTTTACCGGCTGGGTCTCGACCAGGCGGTGCGCGTACAAAACGCCCTGTCGATGTCGAGATCGGCCCGTTCCAGCACTGTCACGCGATCGACAGGGCAAATTGTCCGGACGCCTCGTTACGGAAGCGCCGAGAACTTCGCCAACAGGTAAGGCTTGCTGCCGTCAGTGGTGGTTACGGCGGCTTCCCAGCCGGTGTCGGTTGGTTGCCACCAGGCGCCGACCTTTGCCGGCAGCAGGATGGGCCTGGTGAAGTCGACCTCTGCCCGATACGCATCGGGCAGCCGCGGTTGGAGCGCAGCCAGCAGTCGCGCGTGCGTCCACATGCCGTGGATGATCGGACGCTTGAACCCGAACGCCCTAGCCGCGAGCGGATTGGTGTGGATCGGGTTCGGATCGCCGGACACCCGCCGGTAGTCGACCCCGAGTTTGGCCGGTAACCGCCAGCCGGCGATCGGGGTGCGGGCCTCGAACGCAGGTCGCTCGGACGCGTCCGGTGGGCCGGACGTGCTCGCACCCGGCGCGAGATAGGTGCTG
>JAKOQD010000191.1 GCA_029778515.1 Actinomycetes bacterium | reverse complement strand
GGTGCCACGGACATCACGATCGTCACGCTCTTGGCCGCGCCGGAAGGGATCGAGCGGCTGGAGAAGGAGACCGAGGGGATGAATGTCACCCTGGTCACCGCCTGCGTCGATGAGCGGCTCAACGAGCAGGGCTTCATCGTGCCCGGTCTGGGCGACGCGGGAGACCGGCTCTTCGGCATTGTGAGTTCGTGACCCCGCACGACGCTGTGGGCTTGGCTCTGGACCTGGCCCGGCAGCCGGGCTTGGAACTGCCGATCGCCGCTGTCGTCGTCGATGCCCACGGCCAGGTTCTGGGCACGGGGGTTAATCTGCGTGAACACGATAGCGATCCAACGGCGCACGCTGAGATCCTGGCCTTGCGGGAGGCCGGTCATCGTCGCGGTGACTGGCGCCTCACCGGCTGCACCTTGGCAGTGACACTGGAACCCTGCACCATGTGCGCGGGTGCGTCTGTCCTGGCCCGCGTCGACCGGCTCGTCTTCGGCGCTTTCGATGACAAGGCCGGCGGTGTCGGCGGCCTGTGGGATGTGGTTCGGGATCCGCGGCTGAATCACCAGGTGGAGGTGGTCGCCGGGATCCGGGAGGCAGAATGCGCGGCCCTGCTCAGCGACTTCTTCCGCGGGCGCCGATGACGCCGCGCGCCGCGGTCAGCACCGCCTTCTTCTGCCAGGGCTTCGCGTTCGCGGCCCTGGTCACGCGCATCCCTGCGCTCGCGGACCGGTTCGGGTTCTCCGAGGGCCAACTCGCCCTGCTGCTGGCGGTGGTCCCCATCGTGGCCGGCGTGGGCAGCGTGGCCGCGGGTGTGCTTTCGGTGCGTCTGGGCAGTCGTCGTCTGCTGCGTTGGTGTGCAGTCCTGGTGGCGATTGCGCTCGCTGCGGTCGGGGCGGCGCCGACCGTACCAATGTTGGTCGCTGCACTGGTCGCGCTCGGAGTTGGCCTGGGAAGCGTCGACGCAACGATGAACATGCAGGGCATCGGCGTACAGGCACTGCTGCGGCGTAGTGTCATGGCCTCGTTCCACGCCTGGTGGAGTCTGGCCGCGATCCTGGGTGCCCTGTTTGCGTCCGTCGCTGCAGGCACGTCCCTGCCGCTTGTGGCCTTCTTCGCAGCGATCGCGGCCGTCCTCATCCCCATCGGCCTGATCGCGTCGCAAGGATACGTGCGGACGCCGGCCGCCGACAGCGCCGGACCCGATCCGCTGGCGGCCACCTCGAGCGTCCCGTGGCGACCGCTGCTGGTGTTCTTCGCCGCTGTCGTGGCTGCCTTCGTGATTGACTCCTCGGTGTCCAATTGGTCCGCTTTGGACCTGACAGATGTGCTGGGCGCCAGCGAATCGGTGGCTGCGCTGGCCTACGCGGCGTACGCGGTCTGTCTGCTGGTCGGCCGATCTGTCACCGACCGGATCGTGGTTCGCACCGGCGCCCCGCTGGTCATCGCGGCGGCTGGGACGCTGGCGGCGACCGGCCTGGTGATGGTGGCCGTCGCGCCGACGTCACTCGTGGCCATCGCTGGTTTCGCGGTGGTCGGGGTCGGCATCAGCCCGATCCTGCCGCTGGCATTTGTGGCCGCCGCAGAGCACGACCCCGCCGATTCGGGCATCGCGGTCGCCCGGGTCAATGTCGGCAACTACGTCGGGTTCGTCCTCGGGGCGCCGCTGGTCGGGATCATCGGCGAGGTGTGGAACCTGCGGGTCGGGTTTGCCGTGTTAGTTGCGGTGGCTCTGTGCATCGTTGCGTGCTCCCGTGCCTTCGCGCCGGTGCCGGACTAAGCAGGCGCCTGTCCGACCTGGTCCGTTCGGCTGACCCAGGAGCGGTTGCGGGAGGCCCGGATCTGGCACAGGCTAAGCGGACACCGCATCGCTAGAGGAGTAGTCGCATGGCCGTTCTGATCGTTTTCCTAGGGCGTGTCTGGTAATCGTTCATAACCAGAACAGAACGATCGAGGCCAGCAGGATCCCGCTCCGGTAGTTGCGGGCGGTTTTGTCGTAGCGGGTGGCGATTCCGCGCCATTGTTTGAGCCTGTTGAAGCACCGTTCGACGACGTTGCGGCGCCTGTACATCCCGGTGTCGAAGTTG
>JAKOQD010000031.1 GCA_029778515.1 Actinomycetes bacterium | reverse complement strand
TGAGCAACGCCACCGACATCCAGATCAAGATGGCGCAGGGCGCGAAGCCCGGTGAGGGCGGCCAGCTACCCGGCCAAAAGGTGTACCCGTGGGTGGCCAAGACCCGGCACTCGACGCCCGGCGTCGGCCTGATCTCGCCGCCGCCGCACCACGACATCTACTCGATCGAGGATCTCAAGCAGCTGATCCACGACCTGAAGTGCGCCAACCCGGAGGCCCGCGTCCACGTGAAGCTGGTGGCCGAGGTGGGCGTGGGCACGGTCGCCGCCGGCGTCTCCAAGGCGAAGGCGGACGTGGTGCTGATCTCCGGCCACGACGGTGGCACCGGCGCGGCTCCGCTGACCTCGCTCAAGCACGCCGGCGGCCCTTGGGAGCTCGGCCTCGCCGAGACTCAACAGACCCTGCTGCTGAACGGTTTGCGCGACCGGATCGTCGTCCAGTGCGACGGCCAGTTGAAGACCGGACGCGACGTGGTGATCGCCGCGTTGCTCGGCGCAGAGGAGTTCGGGTTCGCGACCGCGCCGCTGGTGGTTTCCGGCTGCGTGATGATGCGGGTCTGCCACCTGGACACCTGTCCGGTCGGCGTGGCCACGCAGAACCCCGAGCTGCGCGCGATGTACTCCGGGCACGCAGACTTCGTCGTGAACTTCTTCGAGTTCATCGCCCAGGAGGTGCGTGAGCACCTGGCCGCGCTCGGCTTCCGCACGATCGAAGAGGCCGTCGGGCACGTCGAGGTGCTGAATGCTCGGCGCGCGGTCGACCACTGGAAGGCCCGCGGGTTGGACCTATCCCCGGTGCTGCACCAGGTGGAGCTTCCCGAGGGCGCCCCGCTGCACTGCGTCACCACCCAGGATCATGGCCTCGACGACAAGATGGACACCCAGCTGTTGGCGATGGCGCAGCCGGCGCTCACCAGCGGTGAGCTGGTGCGGGCCGACCTCACCGTCCGCAACGTCGATCGCACGTTGGGCACGATCCTTGGCCATCACGTGACCAAGGCCACTCAAGGCGTTGGGCTCCCGGAGAACACGATCGACTTCACCCTGCGCGGCACGGCCGGCCAGAGCTTCGGCGCGTTCCTGCCGCGCGGGATCACCCTCCGGCTGGTCGGCGACACCAACGACTACTTCGGCAAGGGTCTCTCCGGTGGCCGGCTGACCGTCCGTCCGGACGAGCGGGCGCCGTTCGCCGCGGAGGAACAGATCATCGCCGGCAACGTGATCGCCTACGGCGCCACCAGCGGCGAGCTGTTCATCCGCGGTCAGGTGGGCGAGCGGTTCTGCGTCCGGAACTCCGGGGCAACCGCGGTGGTCGAGGGCGTGGGCGACCACGCCTGCGAGTACATGACCGGCGGCGAGGCGCTGATCCTCGGCGCCACCGGACGCAACATCGCCGCGGGTATGTCCGGCGGCGTGGCCTGGGTGCTCGATCTGGTGCCGGCCCGGCTGAACACCGAACTGGTGGACGCACTGCCGGTGAACGCTGCTGAGCTGGCCCGGATCAGGGAGCTGCTCGCCAAGCATCGTGACGAGACCGAATCTTCGGTCGCTGACCGGCTTCTGCAGCTGTCCGACGAAGAACTCGGTGGCCGCTTCACCACCCTGATGCCGCGGGACTACGCCCGCGTGCTCAAGGCCAGGGCCGAGGCCGAACTGGCCGGGTTGGACGAGGAGACCACCACCAAGCTGATGATGGAGGCGTCCCATGGCTGATCCCAGGGGCTTCATGACCACGCCGCGGAAGGTCGCTGACCGGCGTCCGGTTGCCGAGCGCGTGCAGGACTGGAATGAGGTCTACCCGGGCACTCCGGGCAAGGCTGTGCTGCCGATCATCGGCAAGCAGGCCGGCCGATGCATGGACTGCGGTATTCCGTTCTGCCATCAGGGCTGCCCGCTGGGCAACCTGATCCCGGAGTGGAACGACATGATCTGGCGGGACGATTGGCGTGGGGCGGCCGAGCGGCTGCACGCGACCAACAATTTCCCCGAGTTCACCGGACGGCTGTGCCCGGCACCCTGCGAAACGGCTTGTGTGGTCGGCATCAATCGCGAACCGGTGACGATCAAGAACGTCGAGGTCGCGATCATCGACCGGGCCTGGGACGACCGTCGCGTCGAGCCGGAGGCGCCGGCCTGGCACACGGGTCGGACGGTGGCGGTGGTCGGCTCCGGCCCGGCGGGGCTCGCGGTCGCGCAGCAGCTCACCCGGGCTGGGCACACCGTGGTCGTCTACGAGCGGGCGGACGCGATCGGCGGCCTGCTGCGCTACGGCATCCCCGAGTTCAAGATGGAGAAGAAGGTCCTCGACCAGCGGCTCAAGCAGATGCGGCTGGAAGGTACGGTCTTCAAGACCGGCGTGGATATCGGCACCGACATCACCGGCGAGCAGCTCATCGAGCGTTTCGACGCGGTCGTGCTGGCGGTCGGCTCCACGGTAGCGCGGGACCTGCCGATCCCTGGTCGCGAGCTGGCCGGGATCCACCAGGCGATGGAGTTCCTGCCGCAGGCCAACCGGGTCGCGGCCGGACAGCAGCTCGACGACCAGATCCTGGCGACCGGCAAGGACGTGGTGATCATCGGCGGTGGCGACACCGGCGCGGACTGCCTGGGCACCTCCTTGCGGCAGGGCGCCCGGTCGGTGACCCAGCTGGAGATCCTGCCGACGCCGTCCACCGAGCGTCCGGTGAATCAGCCGTGGCCTACCTATCCGATGATCTACCGGGTTTCGTCCGCGCACGAGGAGGGCGGCGAGCGGGTCTACTCGGTTTCGACGACCCAGTTCAACGGCGACGAGTCGGGCAACGTGACCGGCCTCGAGGTGAACGAGGTGCGCCTGGAGAACGGCCGCTTCGAGTCGGTGCCCGGCAGCAACCAGGAACTTTCGGCCCAACTGGTGCTGCTGGCGATGGGCTTCACCGGCCCGCAGCGCACCGGCGTGGTCGAGCAGCTCGGCTTGGAACTAGATCCGCGCGGGAACATCGTCCGCAACGCCGACTTTGCCACCACGGCCGATCGGGTCTTCGTGTGTGGGGACGCGGGCCGCGGCCAATCGCTGATCGTCTGGGCGATCGCCGAGGGGCGTGCCTGCGCCAACGGCGTGGACGCGTTCCTGCAGGGTAGTTCGCGGCTTCCGAAGCCGATCCTGCCGACCGATCGTCCGCTGCTGGTCTAGGCCGGTCAACCAAATCGGCTGGTCGAGCCTGGCGGGACCCGCTCGTCGGCTTCGCTGGGCCCACCCGCCTCAACTTCGCTCCCGAAAGGGACGTTTGCTCCCGAATTATCGGGCAAAAGTCCCATTCGGGAGCAAAGCTGCGGATGGGCCCCTGGGTAAGATGAGTGAACATGTCACCCAAGTCTTCGGTGAGCTTCAAGAAACTGCGCCAGCTGGCGACCTCGGCGGTGCGATTGCCGCTACCCGCAGGCGGGTCGCCGGTGCGGGAGCCGTTGGAGGTAGTCCGGAGGTTCACCAAGGCGTGGAACCGGCACGACGCGGACGGGATCGCTGAACTGTTCACCGATGATGTCGACTTCGTCAACGTGGTCGGCTTGTGGTGGACGAGCCCACGCTCGATCCGCAGGGCACACAAGCGCGGCTTCGAGCGGATGTTCGGCGCCACCGAGTTGGTCGTGGAGAAGCTCAAGTTGCGCTGGCTGGGGGAGGACGCAGCGCTCGTCCATGCTCGCTGGCGGATGACCGGCCAGGTCGACCCGGAAGGGCAGCCCGCCCAGGCTCGGCGCGGTATCGCGTCCGTGGTGGTGCAACGCCTCGCCGACGACAGCTGGATCGCGGTCAGCTGGCAGAACACCGACATCGCCCCCAGCGCCGACACCAATCTGAATGTGGCCGGCAAACTCGCCCCGAGCAGCTACCTGGAGCGTCCACCCGCCGACCCCGAGCCCGCCGAAGACCCCAGCTGAACCAGGGACGGTGGCTGAGCTAGTACGGTGGCTGAGCCTTATGAAGCCCCCGCGACCCTTCGTCAAGCTCCGGGATCGTTCGACAGCTACAGGGCGATGCCCTCGTGCAGGCGGTGCAGGGTGCTCTTGCCGAACAGGGACTCGACCAGGTCGACGGCGAGCTCAGCGGTGGCGTTGCGGACGTCAAGGGCGGGATTGAGTTCGACCAGGTCCATCGAGGCCAGGCGGCCGGTGTCGGCGATCATCTCCATCACCAACTGGGCCTCACGATAGGTCGGGCCGCCGACCACCGGGGTGCCCACTCCAGGCGCGATCTCGGGGTCGACGAAGTCGAGGTCAAGGCTCAGGTGCAGATGGGTGTCCTCGTCCACGCCGGCCAGGGCGCGGGTCATCGTCCGGCGCATGCCGATCTCGTCCACGAAGCGCATGTCGAACACCTCGACGCCTTCCGCGAAGAGCAGCGCCTTCTCGCCCGGATCGACGCTGCGCAGACCAACCTGCCGGATCTCGGCGGTTCTGATCGCCGGAGCCGATCCACCCAGCGTGGTCAGTTCGTCCGGTCCGTGGCCCGCGAGGCAGGCCACCGGCATGCCGTGGATATTGCCGGACGGCGTGAGTTCAGCGGTGTTGAAGTCGGCGTGCGCGTCCACCCAGATGATCCGCAGCTTCTTCCCGGTGGCCCGGCAATGCGCCGCGACCGCGCTGATCGACCCGATGGCCAGGCAGTGGTCGCCGCCCAGCAGGATCGGCAGCCGTCCGTCTGCCAACTCGGCGGCCGTGGCCGCGTACACCGAGCGGTTCCAGTCGATCACTTCGGCCAGGTGGCGGTAGCCGTTGACGGGCGGGCTCTCCGGATTGGGCGGGCCCGTCAGGTCGCCGGTGTCCTTCACTTCGCAGTTGAACTTCCGCAACGCGGTGCCGATGCCAGCCACCCGCAGTGCTTGCGGACCGAGCCGGCAACCCTTGCGGGAAGCGCCTATGTCGGTGGGTGCCCCGATGAGCGAAACCTGTTGCACGCCTAACCCCTTCCGATGATCAAGGCCGATGCAACCACGCCTGGTGGCCATGGGCAAACCAGGCGCTCCGGTCCGAGCGCATCCGTCGAATCAGGGGACGATGACCGTCTTCGCGCCCGCCGCGATCTGCTGGGGCAGGAGCGCGCGCGACAGCGGGTACGGGCCGCACTCGCAACCCGCCGAAAGTTCGTCGGGGACGCCCGCGTGCGCCGGGGGATCCAGAAGGTCGAACCAGTCGAGCCCCAGGCGTGAAGCGTGGTGCCCGACGTCGGCATAGTCGCGACGCCCGCGGGCTCTGGCGTGCAGCACCGAGTGGAACACGAGCCCCACGTCGGTGGCGTAGACGCCGGCGAGGTGGTGCGAAGAGTCGCACTGAACGGTCAGCTCAGCCTTGCGGCTCGGGCTCTGCCCGAGGTTCTTGAATGCCTGCCGCGCGATCCGATCGCGCTGCTCATGGCTGGTGTTCAAGGTTCGACCGTACCCACCGCGAGCTCGGCAAAGCGGCTGGGATCGAGCGCTACCTCAGCACCCGCAACGACAGCGATGCCGGGAACGGGTCCCGACTCTGGTCGGGCTCTCGGCACCGGTGAGTCGGGAACCAGGATCGACCCCGTCGCGGGTTATGGTGTGTACTCGCTGACTTCCCCCAGCGGTCCGGTGTTCTTCACGGTTTGGTTAGAAGTGGGTCCGCGTGGCTGAAGAGTTCGTTCATCTGCACTGTCATTCCGAGTATTCGATGCTCGATGGTGCGGCGCGGCTGAAGCAACTCGTTTCCCGCGCCGAGCAACTCGACATGTCCGCACTGGCGGTCACCGACCACGGCAACATGTTCGGCGCCTACGAGTTCTACAAGGCGGCCAAGGGCAGCTCGGTCAAGCCGATCATCGGGTTGGAGGCCTATCTCACCCCGAAGACGCATCGAAGCGAGCGCAAGCGCGTGCAGTTCGGCGACGGCACCGGCGATGACGTCGCGGCCAAGGGCGCCTACACCCACATGACCATCTGGGCGCAGCACAACGAGGGCATGCACAACCTGTTCCGACTGAGCTCGCTGAGCTCGCTGGAGGGCTTCTTCTACAAGCCGCGGGCCGACCGGGAGCTGCTCAACCGCTACGCCAAGGGGCTGATTGGCACCACCGGCTGTCCGTCCGGTGAGGTGCAGACCTACCTCAGGCTCGGGCAGTACGCCCAGGCCAGGGAGTCGGCGGCCGAGTTCCGCGACATCTTCGGCGCGCAGAACTACTTCGTCGAGCTGATGGACCACGGCCTCGACATCGAGACCCGGGTACGCGCCGACCTGCTGCGGCTCGCGAAGGATCTGCAGCTGCCGCTGGTGGCCACCAACGACCTGCACTACGTGCACGCCTCGGACGCGTCCGACCATGACACTCTGCTCTGCGTGTCTGCGGGCGCGAACAAGGACACCCCGAACCGGTTCAAGTTCGACGGCGACGGCTACTACCTGAAGTCGCCAGCGGAAATGCGTGCGCTGTTCAGCAACCTGCCTGAGGCCTGCGACAACACCCTGGCGATCGCCGAGCGCTGTGAGACCTCGTTCGACGAGGGCAGCGGCACCTACATGCCGGTCTTCCCCGTACCGGCTGGCGAAACCGAGTCCAGCTGGTTCGAGCGTGAGGTCGCGGCCGGGCTGGAGCGACGGTTCCGCGGCGATGTGCCCGAGTACGCGACCAAGCAGGCCGCCTACGAGCAGGACGTGATCATCGGCAAGGGCTACGCCGGGTACTTCCTGGTGGTCGCCGACTTCATCAACTGGGCCAAGCGCAACGGCATCCGGGTCGGGCCCGGCCGCGGCTCGGGCGCCGGTTCGATGTGCGCCTACGCGATGGGCATCACCGACCTCGACCCCGTGCCGCACGGCCTGATCTTCGAGCGCTTCCTCAACCCGGAGCGGCCGTCGATGCCCGACTTCGACGTCGACTTCGACGATCGCCGCAGGGGTGAGG
>JAKOQD010000190.1 GCA_029778515.1 Actinomycetes bacterium | reverse complement strand
CGGCCAGCGCCGCGAAGACGTCCGGCCAATCCTAGGGCGCGCTGCCGTCCACCAGGTTCACCAGGTAGCCCGCGGGAATCACGAAGCGTCCGGCGTCGTCCGCCAGGACCGGCTGGTCTTCATCGAGCTGCATCGTGACCGGAATGCCGCGAGCGTGCAGGGCTCGTCGAGCAACGATCATCATTTCGGCTACCGGCGGGATTTTCATGAGTGCATCCTTCTCCGTGGAAGCGGGGTGTGGGCCGATTCCCCCTGATCAGCCCACACCGGTCTGGTTCTGATCAGTCGGTCGAGCCGTAGACCTTGATCGAGTCCACTGCGAACATCGGCACGGTGGTGTTGCCGCCGATCTGGGTGTCGTAGGAGTAGGACCCCAGCACGGTCACCTTGGCGGTGAAGCAGTCGCCCTCGACCAGCTTCTTCAGCTTCGACTCCGTCCCGCTGAAGATCGAGTTCTGGTCGTAGTCGACGTAGCCGTAGGAGATCCGCAGCTTCTTCGGTCCGGCGTCGGCCCGGAAGGTGTCGGTGCCGGTGGCCGAGTCGAACTGGGTGACGTTGCCGTAGACCAGATAGGTCTTGCCGATGTAGGAGTCGGGATCCTTGGCCAGCAGCTTGAACTTGCGCTTGCTCAGTGAGGCGTAGCTCTTCTTGGCCGGCTCGGGTGCCGCGGTTTCCTCGGCGGCGGGTTCTTCGGTCGCTTCCTCGGTCGGCTCTTCGGTCGGCTCGGCCGGTTCGGCCTGGGCGGTGATCGTCTGGACGGCGGTCGCGGTGACGGTGGCCGCCGGCACCGCTGCACTCACTCCGGCGGGGGTTCCGCCGTGGCCACCTGCCGAGCCGAGAGCCATTCCGGCGAGCAACGCCACGATGCCGATCACCGGCTTGGAGGTGAGCGGATTGGCACGCTTGTTCGGCGGCGTCGGCGGCACTCCCGGCATTGGTGCGAACGGCTGGGGGCCCAGCGGGGTGGGCTGCTGCGGGACGGACATGGTCGATTCCTTTCGATGCGACTCCTGCTGGCCACCACGGTGTCGCGCAAGCGCTCCCGAAGGACAGCGATGCGTCGATAAGGGGGGTTATCGCACCATTCGCCCGCGAAGGGTCAGCGGTGAGTGGTGGAATGTCCTGGACGGGAGGCTGCGATGGCTGAGCTGATGACGATGCGCGACATCGCCGGCCTGGCGCGCGTGCAGCGTCCGGTGGTCACGGTGTGGCGACGCCGGGCCCGCGGCAGCGTCCATCCGTTCCCCGCGGCCCAACTGCACCGAGACGGCCAGGAGTTCTTCCTTCGCGCCGACGTGGTGGCCTGGCTCGAAGCGACCCAGCGCGGCAACAATCCCGACGTCCGGGCCGATGCGGCGACGCACACGTTGCTCGCGTCCAGCGGGGTCGCCGAAGCCAACGCGCTGAGCGCCCTGATCACGCTGCGGCATCTCACCGGTGAACCGCTCGGTTCCCACACCGGCGATGAGCTTCTCGATCTGGCCGACGCGTCCGATCCCGACGATCGCTACCTGTTGAGCGAGCTGGCCGGGGCCGATGACGTGGCCTCGTTGGCCGCGGCCGCCGAAGACCTGGTGGAGGCGGCCTGGGGAGAGTTGGCCGCCCACCGGCGGCTGGCGGACGCCCGGCTGCGTCCGCCGGGGAGCGCGCTGGCCCGACTGGCGCTCACCGAGCCGGCCGGGCGACTGCTGCTGGCGATCTTCGGCCCGCTCGCGCGCGAACTGGGACAGCCGAGCGTGATGGACCCGACCGGCTGCGCCGGGGACGTGTTCGCCGAGATCGTGGCGGCGCTGGAGTCGCCGGTGCTGCTGATGGACGGCGACTCCGCTGCCCACCGGCTGACCCGGCGCCAGCTGCTGCTGGTGGACGCCTCGACACGGGCAGTGGGGTGGGGCGTTGGCGACTGGTCGGTCACCGGCCCGGTCGCGCACCTGGTGCTGTTGCCGGACGCGGGCGAGCCGGACGCATCCCCGCTGGAGCAGTTGGCGATGATCGACGAGATCGCCCTGCAACTCGATCAAGGACAGTTGGCGCTGTGCCTGGCCCCGGCCGAGGTGCTCACCGATCCGCTGTCGGGCGCTGCGTTGGCCCGGCGCGACCAGCTCTTGCGCGACGGCTACCTGCGGGCGATCGTCCGGTT
>JAKOQD010000189.1 GCA_029778515.1 Actinomycetes bacterium | reverse complement strand
GGGTTGAGCAGGCCCACCGCATCAGCCACCGTGGCACCGAGCACGCGCCCGGCGTCGCGCACCAGCCGGGTGGCCAGCGGATCCCCGTTGTGCACAGCGGCCACGACGTCGTCCACGGACTCCACCGGGCGTCCGGCAGCTGCGAGATCGCGCATGATCGCCCAGCCGCCGGCATAGGCTTCCACGCAACCCAACTGCCCGCAGCGGCACAGCGGAGGCTCGCCATCGCGCGCAACGTCGGCCCGGATGTGGCCGAGGTCGCCGGCGGTGCCTTGGGCCCCGCGCAACGTGCGGCCGGTGGCGATGATGCCCGCGCCGACGCCGGTTCCCACCTTGATCAGCAGCAGGTCGTCGACCTCCGGATAACGCGCGGCTCGCTCGCCCATGACCATCGCGTTCACGTCGTTGTCGACGAACACGAGGGGAGTGAGATGCCCCAGTCGCTCGGGGATGTTCGTGCCGTCCCAACCGGTCATGATCGGCGGGCTGACGACGGTCCCGTTGGCGAACTCGACGGGTCCTGGCACCGAAGTGCCCACCCCCCACAGCGGAAGATCCGGGTCGCGCAGCTCGGCCAGACCAGCGGAAACCGCCTCGAGCACCACATCCGGGCCGTCGGAGATGCGGATCGGCTGGTCGTTACGTTGCAGCACGGTGCCCGCCAGGTCGGTGCGCGCCAGCCGCATGCCGGAGGCGCCGATGTCGGCCAGCAGCAGGTGCGCGCGCTGCGCGTTGAGGACCAAGGCATTAAGGAGGCCTCGCATGATTAAGGGAAAACGAATTTGGGTCGGGAGCATCGCCGTCGCCGGTCTGCTCGCCGCATGTGGCGGCGGTGGGTCTGACAGCGACTCCTCGGCGTCACCCAGCGAGGGTGGCAGTGACGCCAACATCGCGGCCGTCATCAAGGGTCTGGACAACCCGTTCTTCCAGGCGATGGAAGACGGCATCAACGCCCAGGCGCAGGACTCCGGCGCCCAGGTCGAGATCCAGGCTGCCACCAGCATCACCGATACCACCGGCCAGGCCGAGAAGCTCACGGCGATGGCCCAGCAGGACTACAACTGCTTCGTGGTGAACCCGATCTCCGGGACCAACCTGGTGCAGGCGTTGGCCCCGGTCGCCGCCAAGGACACCCCGATCGTCAACATCGACAGTCCGATCGATGCTGACGCGGCCGCCGAGGCCGACGTCACCCCGGCGACCTACATCGGCACCGACAACACCGATGCAGGCGGCAAAGCCGGCCAGTACATGATCGACACGATCAGCAGCGGCAAGGTGGCCCTGATCGGCGGCATCGCCGGTGACGTCACCAGCCAGGCCCGCCTCGACGGCTTCACCGCCGCCGTGCAGGGCAAGCTCGACATCGTGCAGACCGTCGCCGCCGACTGGGAGCGCCAGAAGGCCCTTACCGCGGCGACCGACCTGATGCAGGCCAACCCGGACCTCAAGGGGTTCTTCGCGGCCAACGACGACATGGGACTGGGCATCGCCCGGGCCGTGGCCAACGCCGGCAAGACCGGTGAGATCGCAGTGATCAGCGTGGATGGCAACGAGGACGCGCTGAAGGCCGTCAAGTCCGGTGACCTGACTGCCACCGTCGCGCAGTACCCGTACGAGATCGGTGTTCTGGGTGTGCAGGCATGTGAAGCGGTCCTAGCCGGCCAGGACATCCCGACCGAGATCGTCTCCCCGACCGCCCTGGTGACCTCCGAGAACGCCGACCAGGCGATCAGCGCCTTCCCGGCGCCCTTCGAGGAATTCGACAACCCGCTGTCAGGAAGCTGAACCGATCATGACAACCGTCTCCCCCACGGCTGAGGTGACCGCCGAGCGGGCCGGCCTCGGTAGCCGGCTCGCCTCGGCCCCCTGGCCCGAACTGGCCGCCCCGATCGGGCTTGTCGTCCTCGTGAACGTCTTCGGCATTCTGGACCCGACGTTCGTGTCCGGCGGCAACATCGAAGCGATGCTGCAGGCCAGCGCCATCCTGGTGGTTCTGGCCGTAGGGCAGACGTTTGTCGTGGCAACCGCCGGTATCGACCTGTCGATGGCCTCGGTCATGACGCTGGGTGCCATCGTCCTG
>JAKOQD010000188.1 GCA_029778515.1 Actinomycetes bacterium | reverse complement strand
TTGGGACGGCGGGTGGACCGCTGTCGATCCGACCAACGACCGCAGGGTCGGGGCAGCGCACGTTCTGGTGGCCCGTGGCCGTGACTACGCCGATGTGCCGCCGCTCAGCGGGGTCTTCGCCGGTGGACCGAGTTCCGGACAGTCGGTCGAGGTGCAGATCACCCAGGCTGAATAGGGGACGGAGCTGCCGGCTCAGCCCAGGGCGTGGGTCTGGGTGTAGCCGGTAGCGGTGTCGGTGATGCGGACCGTGACGATGCCGTTCGCGTCCAGTGAGTAGGCCTCCTCGACGAGCGGGCCGTCCGGCCTGCGCTCGATCGTGATGCTGGTGAGGTCGCGTCCGTGCAGTGCGGGGTCGAAGGGGAAGCGAACCTCGGCGAACGGCGCCAGGTCGCCACGCGGCTCGCCGGCCACCACGTCGGCGTACTCGACGAAGCGGTACCAGCCGAGGTTGTGCGCGGCCCGGTAGCGGCGGTGGATGGTCAGCTCGCCGGAACGGGGCAGTTCGGTGTGCCGGTCGAGCAACTGGTCGAAGCCGACGGCCCGGCCCGCGTCCAGTTCACGGAAGACCCCGAACCCGCGCCACAGCCGGTCGGCCAGGGAGAAGCCCGAATCCGGGTCGGCAGCAATCGCGAGCCCGATCGCGGTGGACGCCGCTGGATACGGCGAACGATGCACCCGACGGCCGAATCGCTCGCGCAGCAGTCGCGGCACCAGCGGCAGCCCGCTGCCACCGCCCACCAGGTAGAGGCCGGCGACCTGAGCCAGGGCGGCGTCCGCGTCGAGGGCGGCCACCAGCGGTGCCATGGCTTCGATCGAGCTGTTCACCAGCGGGGTGACCGCGGCGTAGAAGTCCGCCACCGAAACCAGCACTGGCTGGCCGGCCACTTCGACGGTGAGCCGGCGGGATTGCGGGCTGAGCCGTTCCTTCGCTTCCTGGCACTCGGCCAGCAGCGCGCCGTAGTCGGCCTCGTCCAGCTCCGGCCGGCCGGACGCCTCCAGTGCGAGCTCGGCGAGTGCGGTATCGAAGTCATCGCCACCCAGCCGGTTCACCCCGACCGACCCGATCACGTCGTGGCTGCTGCCGGCCACTGCGAGCAGGGACGCATCAAAGGTGCCGCCGCCCAGGTCGTAGACGAGTACCCGGTCGCGGCGGGAGGTGAGGGTTCCACCCAGGCGGTGGGTGTACTCGAAGCCGGCTGCGGACGGCTCGTTGACCAGGCCGGTCACATCGAAGCCGGCGCCGCGGAACGCCTCAAGGGTGAGGAAGCGCTGCGCGCCGTGGGCATGGGCCGGTACTGAGACGAGCGTGGGGAGTGCGGTTCTTGCGGTCAGTTCGCCAGTCAGGTCGGAGTGTTCGACCAACTGCCGCCGGAGTTCAGTGAGGAAACCGGTGAGCAGCTCCAGGAGCGGGTAGGTGCGCTCGCCAAGCCGGACCCCGGTGGTCGCGGTTACGCCCGGTTGGCCGAGCAGCCGCTTGATCGAGCGAAGGTGCGGCGCGCCGTTGCGCGCGGCGACCTGGGCGGCGAATCCGTACATGGGTTGGGTATCCGCCAGTGCGATCACCGAAGGGAAGAACTCGGCGGTGTCACCGGCGGGGTCGACGAAGCCGACAACCGGATAGTTGCCGCGGTCCGCCCTGACGACGATGGTGCGGGTGGTTCCGAAGTCGACGCCCAAGTACATGCTGCCAACCTAACCCGGCTCGGCCGGGCAGCCGGCATCCGCCCGTGGCCGGTTCGGCAGCAGCCCTGGACGCCTCGCCTGTGCTAACGCGAGCGGATTTGCGCGGTAGCAGCCGCGAGTTTCCCGAGAACGGCTCGGATAGGAATGTGGCGCGCGAATCCGTCCGTGGGGCGTGGGACCGCGGCTCGTGCGCGGTTGTTTTCGGCGCGGCTGGCTATCCTGACGCGGTGCCTGTTGCGTCCGCTGACCCGCTTGAGGTGCTGCGGTCGACTTTCGGCTATGCCGCGTTCCGGGGTGACCAGGGCGCGATCGTCGATCAGGTCGTCCGTGGTGGCGACGCGGTTGTCCTGATGCCCACCGGCGGCGGCAAGTCGCTGTGCTACCAGATTCCAGCCATAGTTCGTCCGGGCATGGGCGTGGTCATTTCGCCTCTCATCGCCCTGATGCACGACCAGGTGACCGCGCTGGACGCGCTGGGCGTCCGGGCCGGCTTCTGGAACTCCACACTCTCGGCCGAAGAGCGGCGTGCCACCGAGCGCGCCGCGATCGCCGGCGAACTGGACCTGCTCTATCTGGCTCCCGAACGCCTCGGGACCGAATGGGCGCAGCAGTTCCTGGACCGGCTGCAGATCTCGGTGTTCGCCATCGACGAGGCGCACTGCGTGTCGCAATGGGGGCACGACTTCCGTCCGGACTACCTGCGGCTCTCGGTGCTGCACGAGCGCTGGCCGGACGTCCCCCGGATCGCCCTGACCGCAACCGCTACGCCGGCGACCCGACAGGAGATCACCGAGCGGCTCGCGCTGCAGGACGCACGCACCTTCGTGGCCAGCTTCGACCGGCCCAATATCCAGTACCGGATCGAGCCCAAGCAGCAGCCGCTGCGCCAGTTGGTCAGCCTGATTCGCGACGAGCACGACGGCGACGCCGGCATCGTCTACTGCCTGTCCCGGGCATCGGTCGAGAAGACCGCCACCGCGCTCGTCAAGGAGGGCATCACCGCGCTGCCGTACCACGCCGGGCTGCCGACGAACGTCCGCTCGGCCAACCAGGCCCGGTTCCTGCGCGAGGACGGCGTGGTCATGGTTGCGACGATCGCGTTCGGCATGGGCATCGACAAGCCGGACGTCCGCTTTGTCGCGCACCTGGACCTGCCGAAGAGCATCGAGGGCTACTACCAGGAGACCGGACGCGCGGGCCGTGACGGACTGCCGGCCACCGCCTGGATGGCCTACGGCCTGGCGGACGTGGTGCAGCAGCGCCAACTCATCGAGGGCTCGGACGGCTCCGCGCAGCACAAGCGACTGCTCGGACAACACCTGGATTCGATGCTGGGACTGTGTGAGACCCTGCGCTGTCGGCGGCAGTTGCTGCTGGCCTACTTCGGTGAGGCCAGCGAACCGTGCGGGAACTGCGACACCTGCCTGGCACCACCACAGGCCTGGGACGGGACAGTGGCTGCGCAGAAGCTGCTCTCGACGATCGTCCGCCTGCAACGTGAACACGGGCAGCGCTTCGGCGCCGGTCAGTTGATCGACATCCTGCTTGGCCGCTCGACCGAGCGGGTGCAGCGGTTCGGCCATGAGCGACTGAGCACCTTCGGGATCGGCACCGAACTCGGCGACCAGCAGTGGCGGGCCGTGACGCGGCAGCTGCTGGCGGCTGGGTTGCTCGCGGTCTCCGCCGACGGGCACGGCACTCTTGGGCTCACCGAAGCCTCATGGCCGGTACTGCGGGGCGAGCAGCCGGTGCCGCTACGCCAAGACGCCGTTGCGCGGGCGCAACGTTCCGGCCGGAGGGCGGCCCCGAAGGGCGGGTCACGGTCGGCTGCGGCGTCCGAGCTGAGCGGCGAAGATCGCGAACTGTTCGAGGCGCTGCGAGCCTGGCGCGGCGAGACCGCTCGGCAGGCTTCGGTGCCGGCCTACGTGGTGTTCCCGGACAGCACCCTGGCCGGGATGGCGCAGCTGCGTCCGGATTCGCTGGACGCGCTCGCAGGTGTCAGCGGCGTTGGTGCGAAGAAGTTGGAGCAGTACGGCGAGGCGGTCCTGCGGATCGTCGGCCAACCGATCCCGGAGCTTGACGAAGGGCCCTGAGGCTTCGTCAGACTCAGCCATCCTGGGTTGGGTTGCGCAGCTCGCAGGCTCGGCCATCGTCCTGGTGGCTCACGAGGCCACAGCGACCTCGGGGAAGGCGGGGCGCCCGGGCTTCAGTTCGGTCACCTTGGCCGACTGTTCGGTGGACAGTGCCAGCGCGACCGCCTCCTTTGTAGTGAGTTCGCGGCCACGAGCCTGGGCCGCGTCGAAGATCTCCGGCGCGAGTTCGCCGAGCGTGGACGAGACGAAGACCCGCAGCAGCTGGTCGGGTGTGCGAATCGCGGTCCCCCCAGACACCGACCGCGCCATATCGAACATTCTGAGCCGCAGTTCGGGGGCCGTCGAGATCCTGGGGCCTCAGCACTATGGACCATTCGTGTACTCATCCTCGTGGATCGCCGTCCGGCATCCCCCTTCGCTGGCCGTAGCTCAATGGGGAACTCCAGCACTGTCCGGCAGCCAACTGAGGGTCGATACTGGGCGCAGGCGGACGCATCGTCGCGGCGCCGGAAGGAGCGTTCGATGAACCTGTTCCCTTGGACGACGGTATCGTCCGGTGAAACCTCCGAGCGGGTGTCTGCGATCCAGTACCTGTTGCGGGCGCATGGCCATCAGCTCAACGTGGACGGCGCGTACGGCCCGGCCACCGTGAAGGCGGTCAAAGCTCTGCAAGCGGCGTCCGGCCTGACCACGGATGGTGTGGTGGGCCCCAAGACCTGGCCCAAGCTGGTTAAGACGATCAGCATCGGCAGCACCGGCGACGCAGTCCTGGCCCTGCAGGTTGGGGGCCTGGCCACCCCGCCCTGGGACGGGCCGCTGGACGTGGACGGGGTGTTCGGCCCCGAGACCAAGGAACGGGTGGAGGGCTTCCAGTACAACTGGGGCCTCACTCGCGACGGCGCGGTCGGGCCGGAGACCTGGTCGTTCGCCACTACCGAGGACGGCCCGTGGCCCCTGGTGAAGGTCGGCGCAACGCAGGAGAGCAACTGGCGAGTCCGTTCGGTCCAACACCTGCTGCGAGCGCATGGCGCATCGATCGTCGCGGACGGGAGCTACGGCCCGCTCAGCGGAGAGGCGATGAAGTTCTTCCAACTCGGACTTCGGGCCACCGAGATCAGCACCACCTGCGGTCAGCTCGACTGGCCGGAACTGGCGCTCACGGTGTCGCCGGGGGACAGCGGCGAAGCCGTCCGGGCGGTGCAGTGGCTACTACCTGACCTAACTACTGACGGCCTGTTCGGCCCGAAGACCGAGTCGGCCGTCCGCGCTTTCCAGGACAAGTTCCTGCCCACCACCGACGCGATCGTCGGTCCGATGACCTGGTGGGCGCTGGTGGTGCCCGCCTACGGCTAACCGTCAGGTCGTCGACCGCGGCAGGACGGTCAGTACGCGGGACAGGTGGACGTGGAAGTAGCCCATGAAGTCGGTGAGGAACTGCTTCACCGATTCGTCGTGCACTTCGCCGTCGGCTGAGAAGATCTCGGGGTCGTACTTGAGGTACGCCTCCGGTGCGGTCATCTGGCGGGCGTTGCAGTAGCTCAGGACGCCGCGCAGCGACTGCTGGGCGAGCGCAGTGCCGATGGCTCCGGGCGACGCGCCGATCACGGCCGCCGGGATGTGGTTGAACGAGTTCTCACCCCACGGCCGCGAGGCCCAGTCGATGGCGTTCTTCAGCGCGCCCGGGATCGAACGGTTGTATTCGGGGGTGACGAAGAGCACCGCGTCGGTGCTGGCGATCGCATCCTTCAGCGCGCGTCCTTCGGGCGGGTAGTCAGCGTCGAAATCGGGGCTGTACAGCGGCAGATTGCCGATCTCGATCTCGGTGAAGGAGAGCTCGGCCGGCGCCAGCTTGATCAGTGCGGTCGCGAGCACCCGATTGATCGATTTCGACGACAGGCTGCCAACGAAGTAGCCGACTTGGTATTGGTCCATGGTTGCCTTCCTCCAGCTGCGGACGGGTTCCTGCAACCACCCATTACCCAGCTACCGCGCAACCGTCTGTGGATTCCGCCCGCTACTTGGGGCTCTCGGCGGAGCCTTCCTCGCGGAGCCGGGGCGGAGTGAAATCCTCCGGTCGAATACCGTGCTTGTCGGCGTAGAAGGCGCGCAGCTGGTCCATGTCGGCAACCACGTCGCCACTCAGGTGCATGGTCGGCCCGAGACCCGCCGTCCGGGTGGCCGAATCGACGTAGCCGAGTACCAGGGGAAGGTTCGCGTCCCTGGCGATGCGGTAGAAGCCGGACTTCCAGAGCTTGCCTCGATGCCGGGTGCCTTCCGGGGTGACCACGATGAACACCCGCTCCTCGGCCTGGGCGAGCTCGACCACCTCGGCCACCAGTCGGCCCGGGTTGGCCCGGTTCACGGGGATGCCGCCGAGCGCGCGCATCAGGCGTCCGAACGGTGCCTTGAACAGGGTGTGCTTGCCCAGCCAGCGTGGCGCGACACCGTGCTGCCAGCTGATCGCCAGCATGATCACGAAGTCCCAGTTTGAGGTGTGCGGCGCGCCGATCAGCACCGCCGAAGTGTCCGGGGGCGGCTCCGACTGCAGCCGGTAGCGGGACAGCGCCCAGTAGGCGCGGGCAAGCATCGGACGCACGATCACGTCCCGAACCTAGTGGGCGGACGCCGACGCCACTAGTGTCGAGCGCACGGCGGCGGGCGTGGCGTCCGGGTGCCGGTGTCATTCGAGGACCAAACAGCCTGCCCGTGGAACCCGCGGCCGGCTCGGGCGGAGGTGCAAAATGGCCGACGAAGGCCGCGCAACCAAGACGACTTCCCAGTCACGGCCGCGCCGCTCCTGGCGGCTGCCGGCCGACCGCGAGCCGGAGCGTCCCGACTACGCGGTGGTGCGGCGGCTGATCCTCGGCAGCGCGTTGATGCTGTTCCTGGAACTCGCGCTGATCCGTTGGCTGGGGTCCAACGTTGTGCATCTGAGTTATTTCACCAACTTCGTGTTGCTGGGCTCGTTCCTCGGCATCGGCCTCGGTTTCCTGATCGCCCGCTACACCTGGTCGGTGCTGCCGGCCACCCCGGTGATCCTCGCTGTTCTGGTGATCGCGACCTTCCTCTTCCCGGTGACCATAGATCGAGCCGGCGACCAGATCATCTATTTCACCTCGCTGAGCACCACTGGGCCACCCGCGTGGCTGGTGCTGCCGTTGATCTTCATCCTGGTCGCCACCGTGCTCGCCGGCCCGGCCGAAGTGGTCGGACGCTGCTTCGCGCGGCTGCGTCCGCTCACCGCCTACCGCTGGGACCTGGTCGGCTCGCTGATCGGGATCGGCTCGTTCACGCTGCTGTCGTTCCTGCAGGCGCCGTCGGTGGTCTGGGGAGTGCTGGTGACCGGCGCGTTCGTGGTGTTGATCGGCGGCTGGCAGCGCTACCTGGCCGCGGTCGCCGGTGCAGCGATGGTGGTCGCACTGCTTCTCGAGACGCTTACGCCCGGGGTGTCGTGGTCGCCGTACTACAAGGTGCAGACCAAGGAGCTGACCTCGGCCGGTGTTCCGCTCACCGATATCTCGGTGAACGGCGTACCCCACCAGATCATGCGTGCAGCGTCCCAACGGCTGCAGGAGGAGCCGCAGTACGGCCTGCCCTACGAGCGGACGCCGGGCAACCCGCTGCGCAACGTGCTGATCATCGGCGCCGGTTCCGGATCGGACGTCGCGATCACCCTGGCCAAGGGCGCGCAGCACGTGGATGCCGTGGACATCGATCCACGGATCATGCAGCTGGGCATGGAGAAGCATCCCGACCATCCCTACGACAACCCGCTGGTGACCCGGCACGTGAACGACGGTCGCGCTTACCTCGAAGCCACCGATACCAAGTACGACCTGATCCTGTTCGCCCTGCCCGACTCGCTGGCCCTGGTGACCGGCGCGTCCCAGATCCGCCTGGAGAGCTTCCTGTTCACCGAGCAGGCATTGACGGCGGCCAAGGAGCACCTCACACCCGAGGGTGCGTTTGCGATGTACAACTACTACCGCGAGGACTGGCTGATCGACCGGCTGGCCGGGACCGCCGAAGCCGCGTTCGGACACGTGCCCTGCGTAGACCTCGTAGGCAACGGCCAGGCCGTGGTCAGCGCGGCGCTGGACGAGAGCAAGCAGTCGTGTGGGACGCCCTACTCGCCGGCTGGTTTGGTGGTGGCGCCGGCGACCGACGACCGTCCATTCCTCTACTACCAGGGCGGACCGATCCCGCCGCTGTACCTGTGGACGCTGGGCGGCATCCTGCTGATCTCGGTGATCGCCGTGCGAGTGCTGGGCGGCCCGTTCAAGGAGATGCGCACGTATGCCGACCTGTTCTTCATGGGTGCGGCGTTCATGCTGCTGGAGACCAAGAACATCGCGACGTTCGCGCTGCTGTTCGGTACGACCTGGCTGGTGAACGCGCTGGTGTTCGCCGGGGTGCTGGTGATCGTGCTGGCAGCGGTCGAGACGACCCGAAGATTCCGGACGCCCCCACTGCCGGTCGTCTTCGGCGGCATCGCGGCATCGCTGGCGGTGACCTACTTCGTCGAGCCGGACTGGCTGCTGACCCTGCCGTTCGCGCCGCGGCTGATCGTGGCGATCCTGTTGGCCTTCGTGCCGATCTACCTGGCGAATGTGGCGTTCTCGAAGCGCTTCGGAGCCTCGGACGATTCGCGGTCGGCGTTCGGGCTGAACCTGCTCGGCGCGATGTTGGGCGGCTGCCTGGAGTACTTCGCCCTGCTCACCGGCTACCGCAACCTGCTGGTGATGGTGGCCATCCTCTACCTGCTGGCGTTCCTGCTCACGCCGCGGACGAAGGGCGCGCTGGTCTCGGTGTAGCCGGATCGCTTCGCGGACGGTTCCTCAGGGTCGCTTCGGGGACGGTTCCGCATCGGTCTGCTCCTGGTCAGAGCCGACCTCGGGTGCGGAACGGAACCTTTCCCAACCCGCTGGGGAAACTGTCAGCGCCACCCCTTAGCCTGCTCGAATGGACGGGATCGGAGACTTCGAAGCCGAGGCGCTGGCGGTGCTGCGCCGGCTGGTGGGCAGCGCGGACGCGCAGTTCCACGACGGCCAGTTGGAAGCGATCGCAAGCCTGGTCCGAGACCGCCAGCGGGCGCTGGTCGTGCAGCGCACCGGCTGGGGCAAGTCCGCGGTGTACTTCGTCGCCACGGCGCTGCTCCGGGCGGCCGGCGCTGGCCCGACGGTGATCGTTTCCCCGCTGTTGGCGCTGATGCGCGACCAGGTTGCTGCTGCGGCTCGCGCGGGCGTCCGGGCGGTGACCATCAACACGGCGAACGCCACCGAATGGGGCGAGGTCTACGACCAGTTGGCCGCTGACGAAGTGGATCTGCTGCTGGTCAGTCCGGAGCGACTGAACAACCCGTCCTTCCGGGAAAACCAGTTGCCCGAGCTGGCCGCGCGCTGCGGGCTGCTGGTCGTGGACGAAGCGCACTGCATCAGCGACTGGGGGCACGACTTCCGTCCGGACTACCGCCGGATCCGCGACCTGCTCAACAAGCTGCGCGCTGACGTCCCGGTGCTGGCGACGACTGCGACGGCCAATTCCAGGGTGGTTGACGACGTGCGCGAGCAGCTCGGTCACGGCGGGCACCAGGTGGTGACCGTCCGCGGCAGCCTGGCCCGGGGTTCGCTCCGGTTGGGGGTGCTCAAGCTGCCGTACGAGGAGACGCGCATTGCCTGGCTGGTGTCGCACCTCGGTGATTTTCGCGGCAGCGGCATCATCTACACGCTCACCGTCGCCCAAGCTGAAGACCTGGCCGCGCTGCTGGCGAAGCATGGCTACCCGGTCGCCGCCTACACCGGACGCACGGAGCCCGCCGAGCGGGAGGACCTGGAGGCCCGGCTGCGCGATAACCGGGTCAAAGCGCTGGTGGCGACTTCCGCCTTGGGCATGGGCTTCGACAAACCCGACCTGGGTTTCGTGATTCACCTGGGTGCGCCCAGCTCGCCGGTCGCCTACTACCAGCAGGTCGGCCGCGCCGGTCGTGCGGTGGCGAGCGCCGACGTGCTGTTGTTGCCGACGCCGGAGGACCGGGAGATCTGGCACTACTTCGCGACGGCTTCGATGCCGGATGAAGCGAAGGCGTCGGCGGTGATCGAGGCTCTAGCGAGTGCGTCGTCACCGCTGTCGACGGCTGCGCTGGAGGCGGTGGTCGACATCCGGCGTGCCCGACTCGAACTGCTGCTGAAGGTGCTGGACGTGGACGGCGCGGTGACCCGGGTCCGCGGCGGCTGGGCTGCCACTGGGGCGCCGTGGGTGTACGACCGGGAGCGTTAC
>JAKOQD010000004.1 GCA_029778515.1 Actinomycetes bacterium | reverse complement strand
TTGACAGGGAGCGCTCCGGCTCGACTCCCGCAGATCACCTCGCGGCTGGGGCTGGACCGGAACCCCATTGATCTCGACGACCCTGAACAGGTGCGCTGGTTGGAGGCTTGCGTCTGGCCCGACCAGACTGAGCGCTTCGAGCGCCTGCGTGCGGCCGTCGAGGTGGCCGAGCGGTTGCGTCCGCTGGTGGTCAGGGGCGATGCGGTCGCAGGTCTCGCCGGCACTCTCGAGAAGCTGGGCGAGGGTCATCCGGTGATCACGTCGTCCTGGGTGCTGAGCTACCTCGAACCGGAACGCCAGCAGGACTTCGTGGCTGAACTCAACCTTCTGGGCAGCCAGCAGGACCTGTCCTGGGTCAGCCTGGAGGAGCCGAGCGCGGCCACTGACCTCGGGTGGCCGGACGCGCTGGCTGGCAGCTCACTGTCGGTCTTGCGGCTGGTGCGCTGGCGGGATGGCGCTCGTGTCGAGGAGTTCCTGGCCGAGTGCCATCCGCACGGTTGGTGGCTGCGCTGGCTGTAGGGAGCAACTGATCAGCGACGGACAATGCTGGCTGAGACTGTCGAAGCCCCTGGTCACAGATCGTGCGGACGACCCTTCGTCAAGCTCAGGAATCGTCAAGCTCAGGGATCGTTAGCCTTCGCCGCCGTTGCGGCGCAACACCTCGGACAGCCGCTCGGCGGCCGCGATCACGGCCGGGGCGTGCAGGCGTCCGGGCTGGCGGGAGAGCCGCTCGATCGGGCCGGAGACACTCACCGCGGCGATCACCTTGCCACTGGGGGAGCGGACCGGTGCCGACACCGACGCCACGCCGGCCTCGCGCTCGGCCACCGACTGGGCCCAGCCGCGCCGCCGGACGGTGGCCAGCGCGACCGCGGAGAACGACGAGTTCAGCAGTCCACGCTGGATGCGCTCCGGATCCTCCCAGGCGAGCAGCACCTGAGCAGCGGAACCGGCGGCCATCGTCAGCTGGGTGCCCACCGGAATGGTGTCCCGCAACCCGGACGGACGCTCGGCCGCGGCCGAGCAGACTCGGAAATCACCCTGCCGCCGGAACAGCTGTGCCGATTCGCCGGTGATGTCGCGCAGCCTGGTGAGCACCGGGCCGGCAGTGGCGAGCAGCCGGTCCTCACCGGCAGCGGACGCGAGTTCGGTGAGCCGCGGGCCGAGCACAAAGCGTCCCTGCAGATCACGGCTGACCAGGCGGTGGTGTTCGAGCGCGACCGCGAGACGGTGCGCGGTGGGCCGGGCCAAGCCGGTGGCGGTGACCAGTCCGGCTAGGGTGGTCGGGCCCTGCTCCAGTGCGGTGAGCACCATCGCGGCCTTGTCCAGAACGCCGACGCCACTTGAGTTGTCCATAGGATAAGATTGCCGTCTCGCATCATGATATGCAAGCACTACGCTGGAAATGAGCGAACAGAGCAATGGAGGTCCGATGGGTAAGACCCTTAGTGACAAGGTATGGGACAACCACGTCGTGCGCACGGCAGCCGGTGAGCCGGACCTGTTGTACATCGACCTGCACCTGGTGCATGAGGTGACCAGTCCGCAGGCCTTCGACGGCCTTCGGCTTGCCGGCCGCTTGGTGCGGCGCACCGAGCTGACGATGGCCACGGAGGACCACAACACTCCGACGCTCAACATCCTCGCGCCGATCGCGGACCCGGTCTCCAAGCTCCAGGTCGACACGCTGCGCCAGAACACCGACGAGTTCGGCGTCCGCCGGCATTCGCTGGGCGACAAGGACCAGGGTGTCGTGCACATCATCGGGCCGCAGCTCGGTCTGACCCAGCCCGGCCTGACCGTGGTCTGCGGCGACTCGCATACCTCCACCCACGGCGCGTTCGGCGCCCTGGCGTTCGGCATCGGCACGTCCGAGGTTGAGCACGTGCTGGCCACCCAGACCCTGATGCAGGCCCGGCCCAAGACCATGGCGGTTAACATTAACGGCGAACTGCCCGACGGCGTCACCGCCAAGGACGTGGTGCTCGCGCTGATCGCCAAGGTGGGCACCGGCGGCGGCCAGGGCTACGTGGTCGAGTACCGCGGCACGACCATCGAAAACCTGTCGATGGAAGGTCGCATGACCATCTGCAACATGAGCATCGAGTGGGGTGCGAAGGCGGGCATGATGGCCCCCGACGAGACCACCTTCACCTACCTGAAGGGCCGTCCGCACGCTCCCGACGGCGCCGAATGGGACGCTGCCGTTGAGTACTGGCGGACGTTGTTCACCGACGCGGACGCGGTGTTCGACCGCGAGGTGGACATCGACGCCACCCAGCTCACTCCGTTCGTCACCTGGGGCACCAACCCGGGCCAGGGCGTCCCGCTGGGCGCCGCGGTGCCGTCGCCGGAGGATTTCACCGATGCGGTGGACAAGTCGGCTGCTGAGCGGGCGCTGGCCTACATGGACCTGAAGGCCGGGACGCCGATGCGCGACATCCGCGTGGACACGGTCTTCCTCGGCTCCTGCACCAACGGCCGGATTGAGGACCTGCGCCTGGCCGCGTCCGTGTTGAAGGGGCGCAAGATCGCCGACGGGCTGCGCATGCTGGTCGTTCCCGGGTCAGCCCGGGTGCGGCTGCAGGCCGAAGCGGAAGGTCTGGACAAGGTCTTCCTCGACTTCGGCGCCGAGTGGCGCGCGGCCGGTTGCTCGATGTGCCTTGGCATGAACCCCGACCAACTGGCCCCGGGTGAGCGCAGTGCGTCCACCTCGAACCGCAACTTCGAAGGCCGCCAGGGCAAGGGCGGACGCACCCACCTGGTCTCGCCGCCAGTGGCTGCGGCCACCGCTATCCGCGGCACCCTGAGCTCACCGGCCGACCTGTAAGGACATCTGAAATGGACAAGTTCAGCTCACATACCGGTATTGCCGTACCGCTGCGGCGCAGCAACGTCGACACCGACCAGATCATCCCGGCCGTCTACCTCAAGCGGGTCACCCGCACCGGCTTCGAGGACGGGCTGTTCGCCGCTTGGCGCAACGATCCCGAGTTCGTGCTCAACGACGCCGCCTACGCCAAGGGCTCGATCCTGGTGGCCGGTCCCGACTTCGGCACCGGCTCGTCTCGTGAACACGCGGTGTGGGCACTGCAGAACTACGGCTTCGCCGTCGTGGTCGGCTCCCGCTTCGGTGACATCTTCCGCAGCAACTCCGGCAAGGCCGGCCTGGTGATCGCGACCGTTGGCCAGGACGTGGTCGAAAAGCTCTGGGAGATCGCCGAGAGCGAGCCGGGCATCGAGTTCACCGTCGACCTGCGCCATCGCACCATCGAGGCCGCCGACAATGTCTTCGAGTTCACCATCGACGACTACACCCGGCACCGCCTGCTCGAGGGCCTGGACGACATCGGCCTGACCCTCACCCACGAGGACGAGATCGCAGCCTACGAGGCCCGCCGTCCGTCCTGGCTCCCGAAGACCCTGCCGGTCAAGACCGCAGGCTGAGCCAGGCGCCGAGAGAATCGGGGACGGTTCCTTTTTCGTTGACTCGGGCGCTCCCGCGGTTCGAGCCAGCGAAACTGACTGACGCCAGGGAATGTTCTCCGGCTTGAGTCAGTTTCGCTGGCGTTTGAAGGGGGATCGGGGCGGTCATGCGCACCGATCGCGGCCGATAAGCTGACCCGCGGATATTGGAGGTGTCATGGTCATCGAGCATGCCCAGATCAGCGTGATCCCGGGCCGCGAGGACGAGTTCGCGGCCAACTTCGACCAGGCGTTGGCGGTGATCCGCCAGGCCAAGGGATTCCGTTGGGCCGAGCTGCATCGCTTCATCGAGCGCGAATCGGTCTTCCTGCTGCTGGTGGGCTGGGAATCCTTCGAGGACCACATGACCGGCTTCCGCGAGAGTGAACTGTTCGCGCAGTGGCGCGCGGTGATCGGCCCATTCTTCGCTGAGCCGCCGGTCGTGGAGCACTTCGCTGCGGTGACCGCAGGTGTCGGCCCGGTGGCCGGCTGACGTGGCTGCGGCACGCACCCAGGTTGCACTGGTCTTCGGCGGAGTCAGCGCCGAGCATTCCATCAGTTGCCTGACGGCAGGCAGCGTCGCGCGAGCCATCGACACCGAGCGCTTCGAGGTTATCGGCGTGGGCATCACCCGCGCTGGTGACTGGGTACGCATCGCCCACGCCGAGCTGGTGGGCTACGAGGTGGTGGACGGACAACTGCCAGAGGTCGCGTCCGACCGTCCGGCTGCGGTCTTGCTGGCCGGGGGAGAGGTGGCTACCCGCGACGGCGACCGCCTGCTCGACCGCCGGGGCGTGGACGTGGCCTTCGCGCTGCTGCACGGGCCCTACGGCGAGGACGGCACCATCCAGGGCATGTTCGAAATGCTGGGGATGCGCTACGTCGGCGCGGGGGTGGCCGCCAGCGCGATCGGTATGGACAAGGACCTGATGAAGCGGGCCATGGCAGCAGCTGGGCTGCCGGTGGGGCCGTGGGTTGCGATCACGCCGTCGCAGTGGCGCGACCAGCGCGAAGCCAGCCTGGCGCGGATCAACGATTTGACCTATCCGCTCTACGTGAAGCCTGCCCGTGGCGGGTCGAGCCTGGGGATCGTCCGGGTCGAATCGGCGGACGAGTTGGTGGCTGCGATCGAAGTGGCGCAGGGTTTCGACCCGAAAGTCGTAGTCGAACAGGGTTTCGTGGGCGTCCGCGAGATCGAGGTGAGCGTGCTGCAGGACCTGGACGGTCCGCCGCGGGTCTCGCTGCCCGGCGAGATCCTGATGCACACGCCAGACGCGTTCTACGACTTCGAGGCCAAGTACCTGCCCGAGGAGCAGGTCACCCTGCAGGTGCCGGCCGATCTGCCCGATGACCTGCGGACGGCCGTGCAGGAACTTGCGGCACGCACCTTCTCCGCGATGGACTCCGAAGGGCTCGCCCG
>JAKOQD010000030.1 GCA_029778515.1 Actinomycetes bacterium | reverse complement strand
GAAACGGGACAATTCCGCTCCGCGTGGCCCGAACTTGCCGGTAAACGAAATCAACGCGCCACTAGGGGCAGGTTTGTCCCGTTCGGGTTCGGGGAAGCCGCCAGCGGCTCAGGCCAGTTCGTTGAGGTCGATCGGCACCCGCCGAAACAGCGCTCCGAACTCGGCCAGCACCCGTGCGTTGGGGTCGGGCACCGCGATCGGACCCAATCGTCGGTCCACCCGCGCCAGCGCGGCCAGCTCGGGCAGCGCCAGCACGCTCGCCACCGCGGCCCCGTCGCCGCCAAGGGCGAGGGCTTCCAGCCGTCCGGCCTCGCCTAGCAGGGTCTCGGCGGCATCGCGTCCCGCGGCCTCGAAGGAACGCTCGGTCTGGTTCGCCCGGCGCCGCGCGTAGCGCTGCTGCGACCAGCCGCCGGCCTTGGTGCGTCCCTGCACGTAATGGCTGCCGTGGCGTCCGGCCACCAACTCGCTGCCGACAAAGATCCCGACAGCGTGCGCCTTGCGCCGCACGATCAGCGCACCCACCCGGCGCGGACGCGCGAACGCCGCGACCACCTCAGCCAGCGGCTCGCCTTCCGGCAGGGGCCCCCAGAGCAGTCGGACGCGAGCCGCAGCCCCGTCCGCAGCCTGCAGGACGAGCGCGTCGGTATCTACTTCGACCGCAGGCGTGCCATGCCGTTCCGCGAAACCGGCCAGCCACCCGGCGAGCCGATCCGGCGGCACAGTCACGGTACGGGGCCACGTGGTCGAGCTCATGGCTATAGTCTGACCTCAATCGCAGAGGAGGATGATGAGCGACCTCATCGACACCACCGAGATGTACCTGCGAACCATCTACGAGCTCGGGGAAGAAGGTGTGCCGCCGCTGCGTGCGCGGATCGCCGAACGACTCAAGCAGAGTGGGCCGACCGTCTCCCAGACGGTGGCTCGGATGGAACGCGACGGGCTGGTCTCGGTGCACCCGGATCGGCACCTCGTGCTGTCCGAGCACGGGCTGGAACTGGCCATGCGGGTGATGCGCCGGCATCGTCTGGCTGAGCGCCTGCTGATCGATGTGATCGGGCTGGAATGGTCGCTGGTCCACGAGGAGGCCTGCCGCTGGGAGCACGTGATCTCCACCGACGTCGAACGGCGGCTGGTGGCGATCCTCGATCACCCGGTGATGTCGCCGTACGGAAACCCGATTCCCGCGCTCGAGGAACTGGACGTCGATCCGGCGCCGGAGTCGTTCCTGGACGGCACCGAGCTGTTGTCCTTCAGGCTGGCGGACGGTCAGGCGCACGAGGTCGTGTTGCGGCGGATGAGCGAGTCGATCCAGTCCGATCCGAAGCTGCTGGCCGCGCTGGCTGAGGCCGGCTGCGTGCCGGGCAGGCCGGTTCGCGCGTCCATTCTCGGCAGGAACCTGCTGTTGGGCAGCCAGAACGAGGTGATCGTGCCGGCTACGGTGGGCGACCACCTGTTCGTAGCGCCGGAGTAGCCGGAGGAGACGGAGCAGGCGGGGCTGGAGCCCAGCGGACGGGAATAGCCGACGCGACCGGGACGTTCTGAACCACGTACCCGATCGTGAGGATTGTCCATGGCAACCATTGCCCTGACCGAAGCCGAGTTCGGCAAGACCATCACCGGAAATGGCATCGTTTTCGTCGATTTCTGGGCCGCCTGGTGCGGCCCGTGCCGGATGTTTGGCCCCGTGTTCGAGGCAGCGTCCGAGGCGCATCCGGACGCCGTGTTCGCCAAGGTCGACACCGATGACCAGCGCGGGCTCGCCGGCGACCTGGACATCAGCTCCATCCCGACGCTGATGGCCTTCCGCGACGGCTACCTCGTTTACCGCGAGGCCGGGGCGCTGAACAAGAGCCAGTTCGAGCACCTCGTCCAGCAGGTGAAGGCGCTCGACATGGAGAAGCTCAAGGCCGAAGCAGGCCTGGGTTCAGCCGCCGATGCCGGACGCGATGATGCCGGTGACGATCACTGAGGTGATGGTGACCGTGGAGAAGCCGGCGACGATCATCTTCGGCAGGATCGCGCCCTCGATCGCGGCGACCTATTCCGGGGTCTCACCGGCGCCCTTCGCTGCCTCCTGGGACAGGATCATCGTGCCCGGGAAGCCGTAGAGCGAGGTGAGGCCGATCGCGATCGACATCGGGATGCTGTAGCCGAGCAGCTTGCCCACCACGCCGGCGAACAGCGCGATCCCGACGAGGCCGAACACGAAGACCAGCAGCAACGGCCAGGCCAGCGCCAGCAGGTCGGCCGGACGCAGTGTCGCCAGCGGCCCGAACACCATGATCAGGATGGCCAGCATCATCAGGCCGTAGGCGTCGATCCCGGTCAGCACGGACGGCTTGAACACGCCGGTGGCGCGGAGGGTGATGCCGAAGATCAGCGCCACCACGAAGGTGTTCAGTACACCGCCGGTTAAGTTGTTGATCCAGATCGAAATCAGCACCACGATGCCCACGCAGAACAGCGTCCCCGGCGACTTGCGCAGGAAGTCGGGCAGCATGCCCTTGGACTCCGTCTTCGTCTCTTCGGCCGCGACGACCTCCAGGCGTCCGGCCCGGTAGTCCTCCTTGAGCCGGGGCGGCCTCCTTGCGCAGGATGATCGAGGTCAGCGGGAAGCCGATCAGGCCCTGCAGTGCAGCGATCAGCACCGGGAAAGCCGCGACCGTGGTCAGGGCCCAGCTGAAGCCCATGCCCTCGTCACAGGAGACGTCCACCACCAGGGTGCCGGGGGCCAGTCGCGGCAGGTCGGCTTCGGTGAGGAACATCATCGGCGAGTCCGGGTTCTGCAGCACGCAGTTGACGATGAGGTCGTGCTCGGCGAGGAAGCCGGCCAGGTCCTGCGGCCCGTCGTCGGTGATCGCTTGGCCGACATCGGACGCACCGCGCTCTCGCTGAAGTGCACCATCTGCACCGAGTGGATCGGCGCCGCGACCGCGGCGATCTCGCGATGGGTCAGCACGCGGACGTCGGTCACCCCGAGTCCGTTCAGCCCGGTCACCGCGCCGCGCGCAGTGGCGCCGAAGCCGATCACCACCGCCCGGCGCTTCGGCCCGTAGTGGCCGCTAACCCCGGCCAGTTGCAGGGCATGCAGCACCGAGCAGTAGCCGGGGCGAGCTCGTTGTTCCTGTGGAAGACGTGCAACGAGAACGAACCATCGGTGTTCCAGTGGTTCATCGCCTCAAGCGCGATGATGGTGAGCCGCCGATCGATGGCCAGCTGAGTGAGTTCGGCGTCCTGGACGCAGTGCGGCCAGCCCCAGAACACCTGGCCCGGGCGCAGTTCAACGATGTCGCCGGGCACCGGTTTGGGCTGCAGGATCACATCACACTCCGCGACCAACTCGGCGTGACTGCGTAGCCCCGCCACCAGTTGGCCCAACTCGGCGTCGCTGGTCGAGAAGCTCTCGCCGTAGCCCTTCTCGAGGTACAGGCGTCCGCTCACTTCGGCGGGTTGCTTCGCCAGGTGCGCTGGATGCAGGGTCAGTCGGTGCTCATTCTCGTTGCGCGACCGGCCCATCACGCCGATCGTCAGCCCGCGGTCAGGCCGGCCTTCAACGGTGGCCGTCATTTGGTCAGGCTAGCCGCGGACGCGCGCCGACGCAGCGATTCAGATGTTCGCGACGTCTGATCGATTTTTTTGCTCAAACCATTTAGCAAATCCACCCTAGGGGCACTACGCTGCTGTCAACGCAGCGGCGCGACCCAGGAGGACGACACAATGACCGTGAGCTTCCCCGAGGTGACCGATCTCGGTGCCATTCCCACTGGCGACATGCCTGGCGACAAGGTGCAGATCACCCCGAGCCACGTCGGCAAGGCGCAGGTGATCTTCCCCGAGCTCTGGACGCAGCTCCAACCGCTGCTGCAGCGCCCGTCCGGACGGGCCGTGGTGGCGGTCTGCGGTGGCTCGGGCGTCGGCAAGTCCGAGACCGGTTCGCTGCTGGCCTACGGTCTGAACGCTCACGGCATCGGCGCCTACGTGCTCTCCGGCGACAACTACCCGCGCCGCATCCCGGCAGAGAACGATGCCGAGCGACTGCACACCTTCCGGATCGCCGGGCTCCAGGGCCTTGCGGACGCAGGCCTGGTCGACGATGACGTCCGCGCCGAGTTGGCCGCGCTGCAGTCCGACGGACGCGATGCCGATCCCGCGCAGGCGTCCGTCTACGCCTGGTTCGACACCTACTTCCAGGCTGGACGGAACGCGCTGGCCGACTACCTGGGCACGTCGGCCGAGGTCGACTTCGACCAGATCAGCGGCATCCTGGCTGCCTTCCACAACGGCGCGACCACGCTGCACCTGAAGCGGATGGGTCGCACCCCGGACGCACTCTGGTACGACGACGTCGACGTCAGCGACGTCAGGGTGATCGTTATCGAGTGGACGCATGGCAACAACGACCTGCTGCACGGCGTGGACATCCCAGTCCTGCTGAACAGCACGCCCGAGGAGACCCTCGCGCACCGCCGTGCGCGCAGCCGCGACGGTGCCGTCGACAGCCCGTTCACCACCTTGGTGCTGGGCCTCGAACAGGCCAAGCTGCACTCCCAGGCGGCTAAGGCGAAAATCATCGTTTCGAAGGACGCCGACCTGCTCGATCAGGCCGCCTACGCCCGGGTCATGGGCGGGCGGCAGCAGACCGCGGGCCCGATGCTCAACGTTTATCCGGACAGCATCGGTGGCACCCTCGCCGATCTGGTTGAGTTCGTCCAGCGGCCGGAGCTGGCTGGAGTGTTCAGTTCGGCCTATCTGCTGCCAAGCGTGTTCAACACCGATCTCGACCGGGGATTCTCGGTGATCGATTACGAACTCAGCGACCTGTTCGCCACCCGTGCCGACCTTGAGGCGCTCACCGCGGCCGGCATCGACTTCAAGTTCGACTTCATCCTCAACCACGCGTCGGTGTTGTCGCCGCAGTTCCAGGACATCCTCGCCAAGGGCGCGTCCTCGGACTATGCGGATTTCTTCATCGACTGGAACAAGTTCTGGGCCGGTCACGGCACGATGACCGCGGACGGTTATCTTCAGCCCGATCCGGAATTGATCAAGGACATGTTCTTCCGCAAGCCCGGGCTGCCGATCCTGATGGTCCGTTTCCCCGACGGCCGTGAGGTGCCGTACTGGAACACCTTCTACCAGGAGGTGCGCTACACCGCTCCCGACGCGCAGGACCTGATGCGCGCTGCTGGCCTGCAGTACGGTCGCGCCGAGGTGCTGGCGGGTCGGCTGGCGGACGCGCTCGCGTCCGGCAAGCGTCCCGCGGAGGCCGACTTCAGCGGTTACGAAAGCGTCCGGGACGCGGTGGTCAACCACGTCGAGAGCCGCCGCAAGTACCTGGGCCAGATGGACCTGAACATCAGTTCGCCGCTGGTCTGGGAGTTCTACGCCGACACCCTCGACAAGCTGGCCGGCTACGGCGCGCAGATCGTCCGGCTGGACGCTTTCGCCTACGCGCCCAAGGAGCCGGGCGCGAAGAATTTCCTCAATGACCCGGGCACCTGGGAGTTGCTGGGCAAGGTGAAGGATCTCGCGGACGCTCGCGGGCTGCAACTGCTGCCGGAAATCCACTCCACCTACGCCGAGGGCATCCACGAGACCATCGCCGGCCTCGGCTTCATGACGTACGACTTCTTCCTTCCCGGGCTGCTGATCGACGCCTTCGATCGAAGGGACGCGTCCACG
>JAKOQD010000187.1 GCA_029778515.1 Actinomycetes bacterium | reverse complement strand
GACGAGGGCCTGTTCTTCCTGCCGTACCTGATCGGTGAGCGTTCCCCCTGGTGGGACGCGGATGCGTCCGGGGTGTTCGCCGGGCTCAGGATGCACCACCGCCGTCCGCACCTCACCCGCGCCGTGCTCGAGGGCGTCGGCTACAGCCTGGCGCTGTGCATGGCGCCGTTGCGCGCGAACGCGGGCGCGAGCGGCATCGACGTGATCGGCGGCGGTGCGGCCAGCGACATCTGGCTGGCTTTGCTGGCGGACATCTGGGGGGTGCCGGTGCGGCGCCGCAGCGTGACCACCCAGGCGAACTCGCTCGGTGCCGCGGTGACCGGCCTGGTCGGTCTGGGCTTGGCGGACTTCTCGCTCGCCCCCACCCTTTCGCACGTGGAAGCCGAGTTCAGCCCGGGCGCGAACCGCGCGGTCAGGGAACGGCAACTCGCACGCTTCGCGGACGCCTATCGCGCACTGCGTCCATGGTTCAACGCCGATGCAGAGGACGCACGCTGATGGTCACGATCTACGATGTCGCCGCCAAAGCCGGGGTATCCCCCGCCACGGTCTCCCGGGTGTTCAACGGCATCAAGGTCTCCCCGCGCCGAGTCGAGGCCGTCCGGCATGCCGCCGAGGAGCTCGGCTTCGTGCCGAACCGCAACGCCCGGCGGCTACGCACCAGCTCGTCTGAAATCATCGCGATGCTGATTCCCGACATCGAGAACCCTTTCTTCACCACCATGACCCGAGCCGTCGAAGACGTGGCCCGCGCCGGCGGCTACTCGGTCATGCTCTGCAACACCGACGAGGATCCCCAGCGCGAGCAGGACTACCTGCGCGCGGCGGTCAGCGATCCGGTGGCCGGCATCATCGTGGCCCCCAGCACCCGCGACGCCAAGCTCGACCTGGCCCTGGAACGCGGCGTCCCGGTGGTCTGCGTCGACCGCCGCGCGCCGAACTACCCGGTCGACTCGGTGGTGGCGGACAACGTCGCCGGCGCCGCCGCAGCCGCCCAGAAGCTGGTGGACGCCGGCTACCGCCGGATGGCATGCATCAGCGGCCCAGAGGGCGTGGAGACCGCAGACAACCGGATGGCCGGCTGGGCCGAGACCTACCAACGTGCGACCGGAGTGGAGCCCGCGTCCGAGTTGATCGTGCGCACCAGCTACACCCTCACTGGTGGCGACCGGGCAGCCCGGCAACTGATGGCGCTGCCCGAACCCCCGGACGCGATCTTCGCAGCCAACAACAAGCTGGCAGCCGGGGCGATTCGGGCGCTCGCCGAGCTCGGCAAACTACCGCCAGAAGTCGGGGTGGTGTCGTTCGGCGGGCTGCCACTGGTGCTGCTGGTGCCCGCTGGCGTGATGGAGGCGCACCTGCCCGTCCGCGAAATGGGCATCACCGCGGCGACCATGCTGCTGGAGCGGATCCAGGGCCTGGACGCCCCCGCCCGCGACGTCGTCGTGCCGATGGTGGCCAGCGCAGAGGACGCCGAGGACGCCGGCCTGACCGCGCTCGAAGCCGCGCACATTTAGGAGTTTGCTGAACAATGCTGTTCCGAGCGAGGACGTGCTGGGCGGGTTGAGCTGCAAGGCCACATCCGGGGTCTGTAGTGGGCCTACCGACCCAAGCTGGACGCCGAGACGCCCCCTTCCGCGACCGGCTCGGGTGAAGTGTCGACGCCCGTCCGATCAGGCGGCATTGAATCGCTTCAGAATCGCCGCCGAAGGCCACCAAACGCTTGACTGTGAAATCGATTGCTGAGAGCATGGAAGCAGCTCGTCCCGGTCAGTTCAGCGTGGTTCGCGGGAGCTTCGGCGATGAGCAGCCGAACCCTAAGGAGTCAACTCGTGAGCACCTATCTCGTGCCTCAAATCGCCACCCGGCCCAAGGCTGAGCCGAAGACCGTCTACACCCTCGCCAACGGTGATCTGCGGCTCACCACCAACGTCAAGACCTGGGACATGCAGCAGCAGGTCGAGCGTGAGTTCGCCGCTGCGGTGGAGTCGCTCGGCTGGAACGTCAAGCGCACCCATGGCGTGAACCCGGCCACCGGCCACGGCTTCATCGACAACCAGCGCGCGGGCATGGAGGTGTTCAAGAACGTCCCAACCGAGGCGCCGCTGGTCGTGGTCGAGGCCGTCTGGCAGTACAGCCACCACATCCTGCACGGCTTGCGCGATCATCAGGGCCCGATCCTGCTGGTGGCCAACTTTGCCGGCGACTTCCCCGGCCTGGTCGGCATGCTGAACCTGCACGGCTCGATGGTCAAGGCCGGCATCAAGCACGCCACCCTGTGGAGCAAGGACTTCACCGACGAGTGGGCCCGCACCAAGCTCGCCGAGTGGATCGAGACCGGCGCGATCGTCCACGACACCTCGCACGTCCGCGACCTGCCCGCGCTACCCGCGTCCCCGGAAAAGGAACTCGGTGAGGCGCTGGCCGTCCAGCTCAAGACCGACAAGGCGATCATCGCCATGTTCGACGAATACTGCATGGGCATGTACAACGCCCTGATCGACGACGAGATGATGAACCCGGCCGGCATCTACAAGGAGCGGCTCTCCCAGAGCGCGCTCGTCGCCGAGATGAAAAACGTCTCCGACGAAGAGGCGGACGCCGTCCGCAGCTGGCTGAACGAGGCCGGCATGACCTTCCACATCAACAACGACGGTGACTGGAAGGAGAACCTGACCGACGAGCAGGTTCACCAGCAGATGAAGATGTACGTCGCCGCCGTCCGGATGGCCGACGACTTCGGCGCCGACGTGATCGGCATCCAGTACCAGCAGGGACTCAAGGACATGGTGCCCGCCTCCGACCTCGTCGAGGGCCTGCTCAACAACGTCGAGCGTCCGCCGGTAACCTCGCGCGACGGCTCCCGGGTGCTCTACGAGGGCGCGCCGATCCCGTGCGCCAACGAGGTCGACCAGGGCGTCGCGATCGATGCGCTGGTCACCAACCGGGTGTGGACGGCGATGGGCCTCGACCCGGCGACCACCCTGCACGACGTCCGCTGGGGCGACCAGTGGGGCGAGGACTTCGTCTGGGTCCTGGAGATCTCCGGCTCGGTGCCGGCCTCCCACCTCGGCGGCTACGACAAGGCCCACGCCTACCGGCAGAGCTATTACTTCTTCCCGCTCGGCGGCGCCACCCTCTCGGGTGTCTCCAAGCCGGGCGAGATGGTGTGGTCGCGGGTCTTCATCATGGACGGCGCCCTGCACGTCGACCTGGGCCGCGGCACCTGCATCGAGATGCCCGCCGAGGAGGTGCAGCGTCGCCTCGATGCCACCAACCCGGAGTGGCCGATCATGAACGCCGTCCTGCACGGTGTCAACCGCGACCAGCTGATGGCCCGCCACAAGGCCAATCACCTCAACGTGGTGTACGCCCCCGACGCCGAGACCGCTGATGCGGCGCTGGTCGCCAAGGCCGCCATGTTCGACGCGATGGGCTACCAGGTGCACCTCGCCGGCGATGTGCTGACCGATCTGGCCTGAGTCTCGTCAGAACGAAGGGCGCCACCGAGCTAATCGGCGGCGCCCTTCGCTTCTTCGTCGCAGGTCGTGACGTCTTTCTGACCCGAGATCCGCACACAGGCCTCTGCTTGGGCGCGCTGCGGAATTTGGGGTCGAAATCACGGCACCCGATAACCCGCTCGCGCCACCGATGTCGCGATATCGCTGCCGGATCATCGAGCAGCGCCCCAGACCAGCCCCCGCTGAGTCGATGAGCAACGACATCGCGACAAAGCCCGGTGGAGACCAGCCGCTGACCGCTACCCGTCCGGCCGGGTGGGACGTTCGGCGCCGTGGACGTGAGGTTGGCAGCTGTCGTGAACTCGGAGCGCTATCTCTGGCCCAAGGCGCCGCGCAGACGCGCGCGACGAACTGGACTTCGAATTCGCGACAACCGTAACGAACAGCCGGCACTGGGGGCTGCGACCCGTCCGGCGCAGCCCGGCGACTCAGCGAGCTTGCACGCCGAAGGCGCGCAGCTCGGCGGCGTCCCACTGCTCGGCGGTGAACGGCAGCAGGCCTGGTTCGTAGTTGACCAGCTCGGACGAAGCGATCGACACCTCGCGCAGCGCCGTCCGATCGCCGCTGAGCGCGCCGCACGCCCGGGCCTGCACCAGCAGGTTGCCCAGCGCGGTGCCTTCGGCCGGGCCGGCCACGACCTTCAGGCCAGTCGCCTCGGCGGTGAGCTGGCAGAGCAGTGAATTCTGGCACCCGCCGCCAACCACATGAACCACCGAGACCTCGCGTCCGGCCAGCTCACAGCTCTTCGCGATCGTGCGCCGGTAGGCCAGCGCCAGCGAGTCCAGGATGCAGCGGGTGATCGCCACCGGATCGTCCGCCAACTCCTGACCGGTCTCGGCTGCCATCGCTAGCAGTCGTCCGGGCATGTCGCCAGGGGGTAGCAGCCGCTCGTCGGTCATGTCCAGCACGCAGGCGAGCCCCGGCAGTTCGGCCGCGCCGGCCAGCAGGGTGCGCAGGTCGGACTCGCGTCCGGCGGCCTTCCACGCCCGCTGGCTCTCGCTGAGCACCCACAGGCCCATCACGTTCTTGAGGTAGCGGACGGTGCCGTCGATGCCGAGTTCGTTGGTGAAGTCGGCCTGCCGGCTGGCCTCGGTGAGCACCGGCTGCTCGAGTTCGAGCCCGACCAGCGACCAGGTGCCCGACGAGATGAACGCGAAGTCGGTGCCAGTGGCCGGGATCGAGGCCACCGCGGACGCAGTGTCGTGACCCCCGACCGCCACCACCTTGAGCGGCTTCGCAAACAATCCCGGGGTGGTTTCGCCCAAGACCGTGCCGGGCTCGACGAGTTCGGGCAGCACGGCCGGCAGCGGCAGACCATAGCGCTCCGCGAGATGCGCACAGAGCTCGTCCGACCACTTGCGTCCGGCCACGTCCAGCAGGGCAGAGGTGGAGGCGATGGTGACTTCGGCCACCCGGCGGCCACTGAGCCAATAGCTGAGCAGGTCGGGGGTGAACAGGATCTTGCTCACCTCGCCCCAGCGTTCATCCTCGCGGGAGGAGATCAGCTGGAAGATCGTGTTGATCGCCATCACCTGAAGGCCCGCGGTGGCATACAGCTGCTCGGCCGGGAGCTCGGCGAAGACCAGTTCGGGCACGCCCACCGTGCGGTCGTCGCGGTAGTGGAAGGGGCTTTCGAGCAGCTCGCCGGACGCGTCCAGGCGGCCGTAGTCGACCCCCCAGGTGTCCACGCCCACCGACTCGAGCGCTCCCCCGCTGGCTTCGATCGCCGCCTGCACGCCCTTGCGGACATTCTCGAACAGGCCGCGGGCATCGGTGTGGATGCCGTCGTCCGCCGGCACCGGTCCGTTCTCGAAGCGGATGGTCTCGCTCAACTCGAAGCGACCACCGTCCAGCTTGCCCAGGATCACCCGACCACTGGACGCACCAAGGTCGGCGGCGGCGAAGTAACGGGCGGTCATCGGGTCACCGATCCGGGGCTCGCGACGAGGTTCATGGGCGCTTCCTTGCGACGGCGTTGAATCGTTTCATAGCCTACCCCGGCGGCCTCTTCGCGTCAAGACACCCCCGGGCACGACCCGAACAAAGTTCGCTCCCGAAAGGGAGCGAAGTTGACGGGGACGGGGTCAGTGCCCGGACGCGGCGAGTTGGTCTTCCAGGTTGAAGACTTCCTCCAGGCGCTCCCAGGCCTCGTCTGGCGCACCCTCGGACGCGAACAGCCGGCTCATCTCGGCCTGCCATTTGGCGTTGATCTCGGTGGCGCCAACGCGCTCCTGGGCCGCGTCCAGATCGTCGGCTTCGCAGTAGCCAATCAGCAGCCCGTCCGGACGCAGGAACAGCGAATAGTTGCGCCAGCCCGCGTCCCGCAGCGCGACCAACAACTCCGGCCACACCGCGGCGTGCCGCCTCCGATACTCCTCCAGCTTCGCCGCGTCCACATGCCCCAGCAAGCAGTACCTCGCCACGATGCCCTCCTTCAGCTCCCACCTGGTGCGCAAGGTGGACCGAAACCGCCCGTCTCGGCCACTTTCGGTCCACCTTGCGATGTGTTCTGGACGGGGATCAGGCGCCCCAGCCGGCCTGGGTGCCACCGACTCGGTCGGCGGCGGTCCGGGCCAGGTAGCCGGACGCGGCGAACGCGGCCATCGGGTCGGCCGGCAGGCCGCGGGATTCCCGCCACGCGGCCAGGTCGGCACGGACGTCGGTGTAGAAGGCGTCCATGAACACCCCGGACGCACCCAACACGTCCCCGGCATCCTGCGCTTCCTGCAGCGCCACCGCATCCACCAGCATCGCCTTCGCGGTCATCTCCTGCACGTTCAGCACCGAGCGGATCTGGCCGGGGATCTTGTCCTCGACATTGTGGCACTGGTCGAGCATGAAGGCCACCGGCGAATCCGGGCCATAGCCACCGCCGCGGACCACCTCGTAGAGAATCCGGAACAGCTGGAACGGATCGGCCGCACCCACGATCAGGTCGTCATCGGCGTAGAAGCGGGAATTGAAGTCGAACGAGCCGAGCTTCCCGAGCCGCAGCAACTGCATCACGATGAACTCGATGTTCGTGCCCGGCGCGTGGTGGCCGGTATCCAGGCAAACCATCGCCTTCTCGCCCAACGCCGCGACCTGCGCGTACGAGGTGCCCCAATCGGGCACATCGGTGTGGTAGAACGCCGGCTCGAAGAACTTGTACTCCAGCACGATCCGCTGCTCGGGGCCGAGCCGGTCGTAGATCTTGGCCAGCGATTCCGCCAGGCGATCCTGGCGTCCGCGAAGGTCGGCCTGGCCGGGGTAGTTCGAGCCGTCCGCCAGCCAGATCTTGAGGTCGCGCGACCCGGTTGCCGACATGATGTCGATGCATTCGAAGTGGTGGTCGATCGCCTGCTGCCGAATCGAATCGTCCACATGGGTCAGCGAGCCGAACTTGTAGCTGTCGGCCTGGAACGTGTTGGAGTTGATCGTGCCCAGCGCCACCCCGAGATCGGACGCGTATGCGGCCAGCGCCGCGTAGTCGTCCACCTTGTCCCACGGGATATGCAAAGCCACCGTCGGCGCCAGACCGGTGTACTTGTGCACCTGCGCGGCGTCCGCCAGCTTCTCCTGCACCGTCCGCGGCGTCCCCGGCGTCCCGAACACCTTGAACCGGGTGCCCGAGTTGCCAAACGCCCAGGAGGGCAACTCAATGGCCTGCACAGCCAGCAGGTCGGTGATCGAATCGAAAGTGGTCATTTCAGCGTTCTTCTCTCGCAATTGGCCTTCGGGCGCGGTTAGGCGCGACCGGTCGGGGGTCTTGACAGGCTCGACCACCCGGTTGTTGCAGGGGCAGGTCTCGACAGGCTCGACCACCCGGGGTGATGCACGAGCAGGTCTCGGTCAAAGTGCGAGACCGCCCGGTACTGCCTTGGCCGGTGGGTGCCCGGAAGCACCGGGCACCCACCAAGGACAACTCAGAAGTTGAAGTTGTCGATGTTCTCGGCGTTGAACTTGTAGGGATCGCCAAGCAGAACGGTCTGGTTCGCACCGACGGTGTAGTCGCCCAGCTTGCCGGCGGTGAACTTGTCACCCTCGGCGCCCTTGATGGTGCCGTCAGCCAGCGCCTTGATCGCGTGCACGGTCAGGTAGCCGAGCTCCTCGGGGTTCCACAGCGCGAACTCCTTGACGGTGCCGTCCTTGACGAAGGCGCGCATGTCGTTCGGGGTACCGAGACCGGTGACCATGACCTTGCCCTTGGCGTCAGAGGTGGAGATGTAGCGAGCCGCAGCCGCGATGCCGACGGTGGTCGGAGCAACGATGACCTTCAGCTTCGGGTGCTTCTGCAGCAGGGCCTGGGTCTCGTCGAACGACTTCTGGTCCTGGTCATCGCCGTAGACGACGTCGACCAGCTTGATGTCGGGGTGGTCGGCGGCCAGCGACTTCTTCATCGCGTCGATCCAGGCGTTCTGGTTGGTCGCGTTGGCGGTCGCGGACAGCACCGCAACCTCACCGGAGCCACCGGACTGGTCGACAGCCATCTCCACGAGCACCTTGGCGATGCCCTCAGAGGTCGCCTGGTTGATGAACAGGTCGCGGCAGGTCGGGGCGTCGGAGTCGAAGGTGACGACCTTCACGCCAGCGGCCTGGGCAGCCTTGACCGAGTCGCACAGAGCGGTCTGGTCGTTGGCCGAGAGCGCGATCGCGGAAACCTTCTGCTGGGTCGCGGTCTCGATGTACTGCACCTGGGCGTCCGCGGCAGCTTCAGCCGGGCCGACCTGCTCGGTGGTGGCGCCGATCTCCTTGGCCGCCGCCTCCATGCCCTTGGTCGAGGTATCGAAGTACGGGTTGCCCAGGTTCTTCGGCAGGATCGTGATCTTCAGGTCGCCGGACGCAGCGGGAGCCGAGCTGGCGGCTGCGTCGGTGGCGGGCGCCGAGGCGGACGGTGCCGTGGTGGCCGCGGGCGTGGTGCACGCGCTCATCAGGGCCAAGGCAGCGGCGGACAGCGCCACCGCGGTCTTAGTGAACTTCATTTGGAGTTCCTTTCGGTTGTGACCCACCAGACCGGCTTTGGCAGATGGGACAGTTGGTTGGGAGTGACCCCATTGGGCCGGGGCGCACCCCGGGTATTTCGACTACCCGCCGGTTGCGGCCGGGGCGGGTTTGGTTCTTCGGTCCTGGATCCAGGCGATCAGCGAGCCGGCGACCACCGAACCGATCAGCAGCACACCGGTGATGATCTTGATGACCTCAGCGGTCACGCCCACCAGGCGCAACGCGCTGGACAGTGCGCCGATCAGCAGCACACCGGCGACGACGCCGTGCAAAGCTCCGAGGCCGCCGAACACCGACACCCCGCCCAGTACGACCGCCGCGATCACCTGCAGCTCCAGGCCGTCGCCGACGTCGCCGCGGGCGGTACCGCGCAGCAGCGTCCAGTAGATACCGCCCATCGCCGAAAGGGTGCCGGCAAGGACGAACAGGATGGTCCGGGTGCGCTCGCGGTTGACGCCGGAGAAGGCCGCCGCTTCGGAGTTCAGGCCGATCGCGTACACGCTGCGTCCGAACCGGGTGAAGTGCAGCAGATAGACGAAGGCGCCCAGAAGCAGCACGAAGAACACCATGATGAACGGGATTCCGGTCTGGCCGATCTCGTACTTGGTCAGATCGGTCCAGGCCTGCGGGAACTTCGTGATCGTGGAGGTGCCCAGCAGGCCCACCGCGATGCCACGGAACAGTGCCATCGTGCCGATCGTCACCGCCAGCGCAGGCAGCCCGATCCGGGTGACCAGCAGGCCGTTGAGCAGACCGCCGGCCGCGCCAATGAGCAGCACGATCACCATCGCCAGCTCGAACGGCACACCGGACGCGTACAGCAGCCCCAGCATCGAGCAGGACAGGCCGACCATCGAGCCCACCGAGATGTCGATGTCGCCGGTGATCATCACCAGCGCCATCGGCAGCGCGATGATCAGCGTGGCGAACATGTCCCGGAACAGGTTGTAGGCGGTCAGCCGATCGGCGAAATGCGGGACGGCGATGCTGGCGACCAGCAGCGTGAGGGCCAGCAGTGCGATGATCGCCATCTCACGGGTGAGGAAGATCCGCTTCCACAGCGGCTGGCCGTAGTCGGGGTAGGTCTGGACGGCGACGGCGCTCACGGCTCCATCCTTTCCGCGATGAGCTTTCGTTTCTGGCGGACGGCGAGCACCCGGTCGAGGATGATCGCGCCGAGGATGAGGGCGCCGACGACAGCGCGCTGCCAGAACGACTGGATGCCGAGGACGGGAAGTGCGGAGTTGATCGTGGCCAGGAGGATCGCGCCGAAGGCCGCACCGATCACCGTGCCGGAGCCACCGGTGATCGCGACGCCACCGATCACCGCTGCGCCGATCGCCTGCAGTTCGTAGCCGGTGCCCGCGTTGGACGCGATCGTGCCGTACCGGGCGGCGAACATCACCCCGGCCAGGCCGGCCATCGCACCGGACATCACGAACGACATCAGCATCCGCTGCCGCACCGGCAGGCCGTAGAGTTCGGCGGCCTCGGGGGCGGAACCGATGGCGTACAGCTCGCGACCGGAGCGGATGTTGTGCAGGTACCAGGCGGCGATCACCAGCACCACGACCGCGAGGATGGTCAGCGCCGGAATGCCGAGGATCTGGGCGTTGCCGAAGGCGAGGAAATCCGGCCCCATCTGGGAGGCGTTGATCCGGGTGGAGCCGGCCCACAGGATGTTTACGCCGCGGAAGACGTACATCGTGCCGAGCGTGATCACCATGCCGGGCACCTTCGCCACCGCAACCAGGCCGCCGTTCAGCAGGCCGAGCAGGCCGCCGAACGCAGTGCCGACGAGGAAGGCCACCACCGCCGGCATGCCGGGCCACGCGATGTAGAGCGAACCCACTCCGAACGCGGTCAAACCCATCGTCGAGCCGACGGACAGGTCCACCGACCGGGTGATGATCACGAACGCCACGCCGATGGCCAGCACCATGTAGATCGCGGGGTTGAGCAGCAGGTTGCGCCACCCGTCCGGGCTGAAGACGAAGATCGGGCTGACGGCAGCGGTGGCGATCACCATGATCAGGAAGGCCGCCAGGATGGACGTCTCCCGCCGACGCAGCAGGCCGAGCAGACGACTGCCGATGCTCACGGTTGCCACTCTGTCCTGGGTGGCCTGGATGCCGGTCACGCGGGGACCTCCTCGGGAGAGTGGGTTGCGGCGAACATGACCGATTCGGGCGTGGCCTCGGCGCGGCTGAGTTCGGCGGTGAGGCGGCCTTCGTGCATCACCAGGACGCGGTCGGCCATGCCGAGCACCTCGGGCAGCTCGGACGAGATCATCAGGATCGCGAGGCCCTCGCCGGCCAGTTCGGACATGCGCCGGTGCACCTCAGACTTGGTGCCGACATCGATGCCGCGGGTGGGTTCATCGATGATCAACAGCTTTGGGCGAGTCGCCAGCCATTTGGCGAGCACGACCTTCTGCTGGTTGCCGCCGGACAGCGTGCCGGCCTGGGTGTCCAGGGAGGCGGCCTTGACCTCCAGCGCGCGCGCCCACTCCTGGGCGGCGGCGTTTTCGGCCTTGCGGGTGATCACCGCGTTGCTCACCAGTCGGTCGCGGATGGCGTCGGTGATGTTGGTGGCGATTGCGGCTTCCAGGACGAGGCCCTGCTGCCGGCGATCTTCGGGGACGAAGCCGATGCCGGCCTTCATCGCCGCCGCCGGCTTGCCCTTGGGGAGCGCCACTCCATTGAGCCGCACATGACCCTCGGTGTAGCCGTCCACGCCGAACACTGCGCGCGCCACTTCGGAGCGTCCGGCGCCGACCAGGCCGGCCAGTGCGACGATCTCACCAGCGCGGACGTTGAAGCTGATGTCGGCGAACAGGCCGGGCGAGGTCAGCCCACTGACTTCGAGGACGGCCTCTCCGATCGGCACGTCGATCTTGGGGAAGAGCTCGTTGACGTCGCGTCCGACCATCATCCGCACCATGGCCGGAACGTTGGTCTCGGCGGTGGGGACGGTGTCGATGTAGGTGCCGTCGCGCATGACGGTGACCGTGTCGCAGAGTGCGAACACCTCGTCGAAGCGGTGCGAGATGAACATCAGCGCCCGACCCTCGTCGCGCAGGCTGCGGGCGACGGCGAACAGCCGATCCACCTCGACGCCCGACAGCGCCGCCGTGGGCTCGTCCATGATCAGCACGCGGGCGTCCAGCGAGATGGCCTTGGCGATCTCGATGATCTGCTGGTCGGCGATCGACAGGCCCTGGGTGATGCGGTCGGGATCGATGCGGACGCCGAGCCGGGTCATCAGCTCGACCACTTCGGCGCGCATCGCGGCCTTGTCGATCCGCCCGAAGCGTCCGGTGGGCTGGCGGCCCATGAAGACGTTCTCGGTGACCGAAAGGTCGGGGAAAAGAGTGGGCTCCTGGTAGATCACTGCGACGCCGGCTGCCTTGGCTTCCGCGGTCGTGCGGAAGCTGACGGGATGGCCGTCCATCTCGAAAGTGCCGGTGTCGCGCTGGTACAGCCCGGCCATGATCTTCACCAAGGTCGACTTGCCGGCGCCGTTCTCGCCGACCACCGCGTGGATCGAACCGGCGTGCAGCGTCAGGTCGGCGTTGCGTAGCGCGACCACTGCCCCGAAGCTCTTGGAGACACCCTTGAGTTCGAGTACCGGGATTGCGTCTTTGCTCTGCACCGGGCCTCCATTGGCGTTTGAAACGTTCCATACGAACGTTTCAAACGATACTCGGACGCACGCCGTCCTTGTCAACCCTTGCGGCGGCGCTTCAACTGAGTAGAGCGCCGCACCACCAGTTGTGGCGTGAACCGCACCGCCTCGTGCTGGTGCGAAGGCCCGCCTTCGGCCGCGTCGATCTCGGCGAGCAGCAATTCCGCAGAGCGGCGTCCGATCTCTTCACGTGGCTGCCGCACCGAGGACAACGGGACGGCTGCGGCGGCGGCGAAGTCGATGTCGTCGTAGCCGATGATCGCGACGTCGTCAGGCACCCGCAGGCCCGCGGTGACGAAGCCCTGCAGCAACCCGATCGCCAGCAGGTCGCTGGCAGCGAAGACCGCGGTCGGACGCTCCGCGGCCGGCAGCGCGGCCAACTCGCCGGCGCTGCTCACCCCGGCTTCGATGGTGAGCTCCGGCGTGGTAACCGCTAGCAGGGAGACGTCCGCGCCGGCCTGTTCGACGGCCAACTCCAGGCCGCGACGCCGGTCGCGCACCTGGGCGAGCGCGCTCGGTCCGCCGACGAAGGCCAACCGGCGATGTCCGGTGTCCAGCAGGTGCTGGCCGGCGATCCGGCCTCCGGCAAGGTCGTCCACGCCCACCGAGCAGTAGTCCGCAGAGCCGGACGCTCGGTCGACGAGCACCACCGGAATGCCCCGCTGCCGCAGCCGGGAAACCCGCTCCACTGTGTCGTCAATCGGCGCGTAGAGCACGCCGCCGATGCGTTGCTGTTCGAACCGCTCCAGGATGGCCAGCTCACGCTCGGCATCCTTGTCGCTGTTCCCGATCTGGACGGTGTACTGCTCGCCGTAGAGGAACGCCTCCGCGCCCCGCGCGATGTCGATGAAGAACGGGTTGGCGATGTCCATTACGACCATGCCGATGGAGCGACTGCGGCCGGCGCGCAACTGGCGGGCGGACTCGTTCGGCACCCACCCCAGCTTGGCGATCGCGTCCTGCACTCGTGCCCGGGTAGCGTCCGCCACACGGTCGGGCGAATTCAGCACATTTGAGACGGTGCCAACCGACACCTGGGCCAGCACCGCGACATCGCGCATGCTCACCGAGTTCCTCGGACCCACCACCGCTCCTTTGCGTATCAATAGTCACGATTCGATCACGGAACGGACCGCTTGAATCGTATCAAGATTGACCGTCAACGGACACAGCCTGTTCAAGGCGTCCAGTAGTGCTGGTCAAGCCTGCGTGCTCCAGGCGGACGCTGGCACGCGCGAGCCGGGCGTTCGACGATGCGAGAGGGGCTCGGCTAGCGGGAGTGCCCTCGATAGAGTGTTCGGGTCGCCGATCCAGGAGAGCACCGTGACCGATCTCGCCAGCACCGCTTCGTCTGTCTATCGCCAAGCCCTCGGGGTGATCGAGCAGGTGGAGCCGCGGATCGCCGCAGCCACCCGAGCTGAGCTCGCCGACCAGCGCGCGTCACTGAAGCTGATCGCCAGCGAGAACTACGCGTCCCTGCCGGTGCTGATGACCATGGGCACATGGCTCAGCGACAAGTACGCCGAAGGCACCATCGGGCACCGCTTCTACGCCGGCTGCCAGAACATCGACACCGTCGAAGACGTTGCCGCCGAGCACGCCCGGGAACTGTTCGGCGCCGAATACGCCTACGCCCAGCCGCACTCCGGCATCGACGCGAACCTGGTGGCCTACTGGGCGATCCTCGCCCACCGGATCGAGAGCCCGACCCTGGAACGGCTCGGCGCGAAGACCGTGAACGACCTTTCCGAGGCCGACTGGGAAGAACTGCGGGCCACCTTCAACCAACAGCGCGTGATGGGCATGAGCCTGGACGCGGGCGGCCACCTGACCCACGGTTTCCGGCACAACATCTCCGGCAAGATGTTCGCCCAGCACTCCTATGGCACCGATCCGGCGACCGGGCTGATCGATTACGCAAAGCTGCTGGCGGACGCCAAGGAGTTCAAGCCGCTGATCCTGGTGGCCGGCTACTCGGCGTACCCGCGCCGGGTGAACTTCGCCAAGATGCGGGAGATCGCGGACGCGGTCGGCGCCACCCTCTTCGTCGACATGGCCCACTTCGCCGGCCTGGTCGCCGGCAAGGTGTTCACCGACGAAGAGAACCCGGTGCCCTACGCGGACGTGGTCGCGACCACCACCCACAAGTCGCTGCGCGGCCCCCGCGGCGGCCTGCTGCTGGCGACCAAGGAGTACGCGCCGAGCATCGACCGCGGCTGCCCGATGGTTCTGGGAGGTCCGCTCGGCCACGTGATGGCAGCCAAGGCGGTGGCGCTGGCCGAGGCGCGGCAGCCGTCCTTCCAGACCTACGCGCAGGCGGTGGCCGACAACGCCAAGATGCTGGCGGACGGCCTGCTGAAGCGCGGCGTGAACCTGGTCACCGGTGGCACCGACAACCACCTGGTGCTGCTCGACGTCGGCTCGTTCGGACTGACCGGGCGGCAGGCCGAGTCGGCGCTGTTGGACTCCGGAATCGTCACCAACCGCAACTCGGTGCCGAACGATCCCAACGGCGCCTGGTACACCACCGGCATCCGCGTCGGCACGCCTGCGCTGACCAGTCGCGGCTTCGGCGCGGACGAGTTCGACCGGGTCGCCGACCTGATCACCGACGTGCTGCGGAACACCAGCCCGGTGACCACCGCCGCCGGTACGCCCGGCAAGGCCAAGTACACCCTCGCCGACGGTGTCGCCGATCGGACGCGGGCCGCCGCCGCCGAGCTGCTGGACGCCAACCCGCTCTACCCCGGCCTGGAGCTGTAGCCCAATCGGTTACTCAGGAGCGTGATCGCGGACCGCTGAGCAACCCGATTTGGACGGCTTATCAGCACCGTCGCGACGTGGCTCCGGTTCGTGACCCGAGTTTGATGGCAAGCCATCTGGGAGCCCGAAATGCCATCGAAGTCGGGGTCCATTCGCTGGGTTGGATCCAACCATCGCCATCTGCAACCCAAACCGGGTTCAGCTCCGAATCTGGCCGTCACCGTTCACGATGTACCGGGAGCCACCAGAGCCGGATCATGACGGCGGCCAACGTGTCGCCGTCCGTTCGTTAATCGCGGACGGCTCCTCAGGGACCGTTTCAGCGAGCGAACAGCGTGCCCTGCACGGTGGTGATGAAGTTCGCGAGCGACGCGGGCAGGTCGGCCAGATTCCAGCCCTCGGGGCCGTGGTACCAGTCGAGTTCGGTCGCGTCCGCGGTGTCGTCGACATCGGCTGCGGCCAGCGCGTCGAGCCAGCGCTCCTTGCCGCCGAGCACCACCGCGTACGGCAGGACGGCCGACAACCCGGCGTAGGCCTTGCCGACCACCACCGAATCGGTCGGCTGCACCTGAATCGCCGCGCGCAAGGCGTCCAAACCGCCAAGGATGGACGCTCCCGCAGCGGTGCGCCAAGGCATCTGCTGGGCCGCGAACAACAGCCCGAGCGCGAGGGCGACCAGCACGAGTCCCACCAGGCCGAACCGGGTGAAGGCCGCCAGCAGCACAGCGGCCAGCACAGCCGCCCCGAGCCCGATCCAACCGATCAGGCTCCAGCGGTTGCGGGTCGCGTCCGGTCGGTCCACGAACCAGCCGCGCGAAACGACCTCTTCGTACAGTTCGGACTGCACCTTGCCGATCACCGCGCCGACGCTGCCGGCCAGGTTGGACACCTGCACCGGCTCGCCCTGAACCGGGGCCACCGCGTCCAGCAGCGTGTGCTCGTAGTCCAGCAGCCGATCGTCGGAGTGCTTGCGGGCGAAGGTCCAGTCGGTCACGCCGTAGGCGGTCTCCGACGGCAGTTGCGTGATCACCAGGTGTCCGCGGACGGCCAGGTCGAGCAGGGTCGCGGTCACGTCCACCGGGTCGACGCGCTCGTCGACGAGCGTGCCCACCTCGCCCGGACGGACGTCGTCGATGACCCGGAACTCGTTCTGCCCCGGGCCGACCGCCTCGAACTGCGCCACCGGCGTGGGCGTGGCGGCACTGCGTGCGAGCGCGTCCCGTCCGTATTTGCGATGGGCGGCCCAGAGCCCGAGCCCGCCGAGAGCCAGCAAACCGGTCGCCAGCCCGAGCGGCCACGGCGCCACCGAGAAGGCGCGCTCGGCCGTCCACAGCTGCCGAACCTGGGCGTTGGCCGCGACTGCACTGCGCGGGAAGCGGACGGTGGCCACGACCACGTCGCCGGCCGCCCGGTTCTCGTCGTGCAGGAACGGGCTCGGCGAGTCGTGCGTACCACCGCCGTAGTAGACACAGGTGCCGGGCGAGGACGGGTGCCCAGCCGCGCAGTCGACCTCGGTGAACTGCGCGGGGACGGCGATGGTGGCATCGACCGCAGCCACCGGCACATTCAGGCCCTGCAGCAGGGCCCAGGCGATGGTCGTGGTGTCATTGGCGGTCGGCATCGCCGCGCCGACGACGGTGTAGCCGATCTCGATCGGGCCGGTCACGCCGGCGGTGTCCACGCTGACTGTGGTCGCGTCCGCACCGGCATCGACCTGAGCCGGCAGGGCCTGGCCATTGCTGGTGACCGCCACATTGGCGATCTGGAAGCGGTACTCGTAGCTGTCGGCGGTGCGGACGCGGATCGCCAGCGCCTGGGTGAGCGTGGCGGGCGGGGCACCGTCGAAAGTGAGCGTCGAGGCCACCTGCAGGGACCCGTCCGCGTTGACCGTGGCGTTCACCGCGAACGACTGGACGGTCTCTGCAGCGTTCGCCGCCGGAGCGGCCCACCAGAAAATGCCTGAAGTGGCGATCACACCGGCGATCCAGCGCCGGAGCCCGGTCCGAGTCATTTCCTGCTCCTGTCCAGTCCAGGTCCGCCGGCTGAAGATCATGGATCGGTTCAGCCAACTGACACCCTAGTGGCCGGGCCGCTCCTGTGACCGCAGTACGGCCCAACCGTCGGCTGCGGATGGCGCCAGGCGTCGCCCACCGAAAGAGTGAACGGTTCCTCGTCCGGACGACGCGGAGTGTCCACCTTGTGATGGGCCGGCAGCCTCGGACGCGGGCCATGGCGTCTACGCTGGAAGGGTGACGCAGCAGTGGGGAGGACAGGGCGCCAACCAGCAATGGGGCCAGCCCACCTGGAATCGGCCGACGCAGGCCTGGGGCGCGCCCCCCGCCGGCACGCAGTGGCAGCCGCAGCAACCGCAATACCAGCAGCCGCAGTATCCGCAGGGTCCCTACCAGTACCCGACCCAGGGTGGCGGCTACGGCCAGTACCAGGCTCCGCAGCCGGGCTATCAGCAGCCGGGCAACTTCAGCCCGCAGAACCAGGGCCCGAAGCGCCGCAGTCCGTTCCGCAGCCTCCTGCTCGGACTGCTGATGTTGGCCGGCATCGCACTCTTCGCCATGACCATGATCAGCTTCCTCAACGGCGGCTCGGACGACGAGTCCGCAGGCGAGCCCGCTGACCTGCCGACCGTGATCGTGCCGACCACCGAGCCGGACTCGTCGACGTCCACTCCCCCGCCGACCGAACCCACCCAGGAGCCGGGCAACGCCGTGGAGGCGCCCGCACCCGACTTCAACCCGTCCGACATCCCGCAGCCGGACACCTACTCACAGGCCACCAAGTGGCTCACCGCCAACGCTGTCTACGCGGAGTCGGTGGCCAACCCGACTGACTGCGCCGTGCCCGAGCTGAACATGCGGACGGCCTCGGTGAGCCAGCTCACCGCCCACCTGAATGACCTCACCGCCTGCCTGTGGAAGGTGTGGTCACCCCCGCTGACCTCCGCAGGGTTCGAGTTGCCGCGCCCCCCGGTGACCGTCTACACCGAACCGATCACCACCGGCTGCGGCTCCCTGGACGACGTCAACGCCGTCTATTGCGCGGCTGACCAGCGCATCTACTACGCCAAGCCGCTGTACAAGATCTTCCCTGCCGACCAGCAGCAGGCACGCTTCGTGGTCGAGACCGTGCTGGCCCACGAGTTCGGGCACACCATCCAGGCGCGGACGGGACTGCTGATCTCGTCCATGGCCTGGGAGCAGAAGTCGTCCAAGGCCGAGGCCAAGGTGTACTCGCGGCGGCTCGAAGTGCAGGCCGACTGCCTCTCCGGGATGTTCAGTTCCGCGGTGGCGACCTCGTCCGGCCTCTCGGACGCGGAACTCGCCAACCTGGCCAAGGTGATGTACAACCTCGGCGACGACGTGCTCAGCGGCAAAGCAAACTACGACGGCGACCACGGTCTGGGTCGCTCGCGACAGGCCTGGCTGGCCACCGGGCTGGCCAACACCGCCGTCGGCAAGTGCAACACCTTCGTGGCTCCGGCGAGCGCGGTGCGCTAACCCGCGGACGTGAGCAGCGCGGTCGCGATCGCGGCCACACCCTCACCTCGACCGGTAAGGCCCAATCCGTCCGTGGTGGTACCAGCGACGCTCACCGGTGCGCCCACCGCGGCCGAGAGCACCGCCTCGGCCTCGGCACGACGCGGCGCCAGCTTGGGTCGATTGCCGATCACCTGGACGGACACGTTCACCACGTCGAACCCCGCCGCCCGCACCCGGCGCGCCGTCTCGGTGAGGAACGACACCCCGGAAGCCCCGGCCCAAGCCGGGTGATTCGTGCCGAAATTGCTGCCCAGATCGCCAAGACCGGCGGCCGACAACAAGGCGTCACAGACTGCGTGCGCGGCCACGTCCCCGTCCGAATGCCCGGCCAGCCCGCGCGGTTCGTCGCGGAACTCCAACCCAGCAACCCAGAGCGGCACCCCGTCCGCGAACGCATGCACGTCGGTGCCCAGACCGACCCGCAGGTTCACCAGCGATCCTGCAGCAGCGCTTCGGCGATAACCAGATCGAGCGGTTCGGTGATCTTGAACGCATCCCTGCTCCCGTCCACCAGCACCACCTGCTCGCCCAGAGCCTCGATCACGGCCGCGTCGTCGGTGACCAGCAGGCCGCGCTCTCGCACGTGCAGGTGGCCCCGATGCACGATCTCGCGGACGAAACCCTGCGGTGTCTGCACTGCGACCAAGTCCGAGCGGTCGACGATCTCAGAGCCGGACGCGACCAGACGCCGGATCGAGTCCACCACGGGGATCACCGGCACACACCCGGCCGCACCGGATCTGAGCGCATCGATCACACGGGCCACCACCGCTGCCGGCACGAGCGCTCGAGCCGCGTCGTGCACCAGCACGAACTCGGCTGCGGCAAGTTCGGGATCGACGACGATCGCCTCCAGCCCGGCCAGCACCGAATCCTGCCGCTCGGCGCCACCGGTGACCACGGCGGCCGGGATCGGCGAGTCAGTGAGCACGGTTTCGAATTCGGGCAGCAGGCCCTCGGCGATCACGACGATCGCCCGGGTCACCCCACCGGCGGCCAGTGCGTCCAGGCTGCGACTGACCAGCGGACGGCCGCCCGCTTCGCGCAGCGCCTTGGGTACCTCTCCGCCGAGGCGGGAACCAGAACCGGCCGCCACCACGATGGCGACGACCGGTTTCATGGGTTCAGTGTGCACCGGGGTTGCTCAGGATGCGAGCACCTCGTCGAGAAGCACCTCGGCGCGATCCTCGGCGACCTTCTCAGCGAGCGCAAGCTCGGAGACCAGGATCTGCCGGGCCTTGGCCAGCATTCGCTTCTCGCCGGCGGACAGCCCGCGTTCCTTCTCGCGGCGCCAAAGGTCGCGAACGACCTCGGCCACCTTCATCACATTGCCGGAGTGCAGCTTCTCCAGATTTGCCTTGTACCGCCGCGACCAGTTGGTCGGCTCCTCGGCGTGCGGGGCGCGCAGGACCCCAAATACGCGTTCCAGGCCATCGGCATCGACGACGTCGCGGACACCCACGAGGTCGAGGTTGCAGGCCGGGACGCGGACCACCAGGTCGTTCTGTCCGACGATGCGCAGGACGAGATACAGCTTTTCCTCGCCTTTGATCGTCCGGTTCTCCAGGGCTTCGATTATCGCCGCACCATGGTTGGGGTAGACCACCGTTTCACCGACTGTGAACGTCATATAGCTTCGACCACCTTTCCGGACTATCCAGCATACCACGAATTGCGGGACGAGCCACCGTCTCTCCTAGCCAGAGCCGGATTGGGGGGTTGACAACCGCTCTTATCTATGCAGGCGAGAGGGCTATTCGCCGTAGGTGTCCTCGTCGGAGAAGAGCCCCGAGACGCTTTCTCCGCAGTTGATTCGCCGCACGGCTTCGGCAAACAGCGGAGCGACGGACGTTACCGTGAGCCGATTCAGCCCAGCCGGAGCCGGGACGGTGTTCGTCGCGACGATCTCGATGATGTCCGGCTGTGCGTTCAGCCGCTCGATCGCCTTGCCGGTGAACAGGCCGTGGGTGGTGGCGACCGAGATCGAGTTCACGTGGTAGCGGCGGACGGCCTCGATCAGTTCCACGACCGAGCCGGCAGTGGCGATCTCGTCGTCCAGGATGATCACGTCCTTACCGCCCACCTTGCCGACGATCGCGTCGATCACCACCTTGTCGTCGGCCTGCCGGCGCTTGGAACCGGCCGCCATACCCACCCCGAGCATGCGGGCGAACAGGTTGGCCTCCTTGGCGTTGCCGAAGTCGGGCGAGACCACGACGGCGTTGCGCAGGTCACGCGCCTTGAAGTGCTTGGCCAGCACCGGCAGCGCGGTGAGATGATCGACCGGCATCGAGAAGAAGCCGTGCACCTGCTGCGCGTGCAGTGCCATGGTAAGGACGCGATTGGCCCCTGCGGTATGGATCAGGTCGGCGACCAGGCGTCCGCCGATGCTGATCCTGGGGGCATCCTTCTTGTCCGAGCGCGCGTAGGCGTAGTGCGGCATGACTACCGTGACGTGGCCGGCGGACGCACCCCGCGCCGCGTCCACCATCATCAGGAGCTCCATGAGGTTCTCCTGCGTGGGCGGCACCAGCGGCTGCACGATGTAGACGTCCCGCTGGCGGCAGTTGGCGCGCAACTGCACCTGCATGCAGTCGTTGGAGAAGTGGGAGAGCCGGGTCGGGGACAGCTCCACCCCGAGGATGTCGCACATCTCCTCCGCGAACTCGCGATGGGCATGTCCGGAGAAGACGGTGATATCGGTCACGGAGATCAACGATAACCGCCGCCGGGGCTCGACTTTGAACCCGGCGAGACTCGCGAGACGCTTCCGCGCTCATTGGGCGTCGGGTCTGAGATCCCGGCCTTCGCCGGGATGACGTGGAGGCCGCCCCCACCCAACGTCATCCCGGCGCACGCCGGGATCTCAAACGACGACCGCAGGCGTTCAGGCGTTCAGCTTGTAGCCAAGTCCGCGGACGGTGACCAGCAGCACGGGATTCGCCGGGTCGTCCTCCAGCTTGGCCCGCAGCCGCTTGACATGGACGTCGAGGGTCTTGGTGTCGCCGACATAGTCCGCGCCCCAGACCCGGTCGATCAGCTGGCCCCGGGTGAGGACGCGGCCGGCGTTGCGCAGCAGCACCTCCAGCAGCTCGAACTCCTTCAGCGCCAGCTGGACGGCGACGCCGTTGACTGTCGTCTCGTGCCGGTCGGTATCCATCCGGACGCCGCCGGCCTCGATCACGTCCGCGATCAATTCGCTTTCCGTACCTCTTCGTAGTACGGCTCGGATCCGGGCCACCAGCTCGCGATGGCTGAACGGCTTGGTGACGTAGTCGTCGGCGCCGAGCTCCAGGCCGACGACCTTGTCGATCTCGGTATCGCGCGCGGTGACCATGATGATCGGGACGCTCCCGCGCGTCCGCAGTTGCCGGCAGACCTCGGTGCCTGACATGCCGGGCATCATCAGGTCCAGCAGGACGATGTCCGCGCCCTGCCGGTCGTATGCGGCGAGCCCGGCAGCGCCGTCCGCAGCTTCGACGACCTCGAAGCCCTCCTTGGCGAGTAGGAAGCCGAGGGTCTCGCGGTAGCTGGCTTCGTCCTCGATGATCAGCACCCTGGTCAAGCCGGTGCTCCTTCCTGGCTGCTGGGCAGCCGCAGCGTGAAGGTGGAGCCCTGGCCGAGCTTGCTCCACAAGGTGACGTCGCCGCCATGCGCGGCGGCGACGTGCTTGACGATCGAAAGGCCCAGCCCGGTGCCGCCGCTGGCGCGGCTGCGGTCGGCGTCCACGCGGTAGAAGCGTTCGAAAACCCGGGCCTGGTCGCCCTCGCTGATGCCGATGCCGTTGTCGGAGACGCGCACCTCGACCTGGTCACCGACCCCGTGGCTGGTCACCGCCACCCTGGCGCCCGGCTCGGAGTAGGCGATCGCGTTCTGCACCAGGTTGGTCACCGCCGTCTCCAGTTGGTCGGCGTCGCCCAGCACCTGCAGCCCCGGAGCTGGCGCCAGCGAAAGCTGGATCGAACCCGCCTCAGCCAGGTGCCGGCAGCGGCCGACCGCGGCGGTCACGAGCTCGGTGACGTCGACCGGGTGCGCGGCCAGCAACGGATCTGCGGCCTGCAGCCGGGAGAGGGCGATGATCTGGCTGACCAGTTCGTTGAGCCGGTCGGTCTCCCTGCTGAGCTTTCCCAGGAAGTTGTGGACGGCGTCCGGGTCGTCCGCGGCCGCGTCCGTGGCTTCAGCGAGCAGCGAGATCGCGCCGATCGGCGTCTTCAGCTCGTGGGTGATGTTGGCCACGAAGTCGCGCCGGGTCTCGCTGAACCGCAGGTCGGCCGAGCGATCCTCGCCTACGACCAGCAACCCGCCGTTGGCCAGCGGGATCACCTTCACCGCCAGTTCGACCGCAGGGCTCGCCGGTCCGGGCGGAAGCCGCAGTTCGCGTTCCTGTGGGCGCCCCTCGGCACGGGCGGCGGCGAGCATCACCGCCACCTGGTTCGGGCCGAGGCTTGACCCGCGGACCAGCCCGCACGCCTTCGCGAAAGCGGACGCCGCCAGTACCGCGTCCGTGTCGTCCAGCACCGCGACTGCGGCCCGCAGCGGCGCCAGGATCTCGGCGAGTTCGGCCCGGCTCACGATCTGGCTGGCCGATCGGGCGGTGGCCGCGCGCACCGCCAGCCAGACGGCCAACGCACCGAGCCCGGCGCCTAGAACCAGGCCCAGCAGGCCAAACGCGATCGGCGTCATGCTCTGGAGTCTAGACAAGCCCCGTCCCATCCGATCGCCGGATCCGGCCCGCTGCGGTGGCGTCCGCGGGAAGATTCACCGAGCGTTCACCTGGCGTTTGGACGCGGGCCGGTTTGGGCGCAGTCCCAGTGCCTAGCCTGAGCATGCAGGACCCCGCTGGGCCTACGATCGCAACTAGCTACCGACGAAAGACGATCCAGATGCGCGACAACTACCACGAGAGTCTCGAGAGTGTGGTCACCGACCTCGTGTCCATGAGCGAGTCGGTGCAGGTGGCCGTCCGCGAAGCCACCGTGGCGCTGCTCGAAGCCGATCTGGCGACCGCCGAGCGGGTGATCTCGGCGGACGCGCAGATCGACACCCTGCACGACGAACTCGAGGCCCGCTGTTTCACCCTGCTGGCACGACAGGCGCCGGTCGCCGGTGAACTGCGGACGGTGGTCGCGGCGATGCGCATGGTGGCCGACCTGGCCCGGATGGGCGACCTGGCCGCGCACGTCGCCAAGATCGCCCGGCTGCGTTACCCCGAGCACGCCATTCCCGAGGGGCTGGTGGCCAACTTCACGCTGATGGCCCGAGTGGCCGAGGAGATGGTGCAGACCGCCGGCCGGTCGCTGCGTGAACGCAACGCCCACGATGCCGGCAAGCTCGCCGAGAGCGACGAGGAGATGGACGAGCTGCGCAAGAGCCAGTTCCGCGTGATGCTCGACAAGGAATGGCCGTACACCGTCGAGGCGGCCGTCGACGTCGCGTTGCTGGGCCGCTACTACGAGCGGATCGCCGACCACGCCGCGATCATGGCGTCCAGGGTGATCTACGTGGTCACCGGGCTGTTCCCCGAGGGCGAGAACTGGCCGGTCGCCTGAGCCGGTCCCGCACCCCTACCGCCCGCCGATCTGCTATTCGACGGGCCGACTTGCCCGGTCCCACTAAAACAAGCCGGACAGTTGCGGCCGTAGTCGGCTGCAACTGTCCAGCTTGCGATGGCACTGCTGCGCTGGCGAAAACCCGGAAGATCGGTGTCCGCCGCGCTGGAACTACTTCTTGCCCTGGTTCTTGACCGCTTCGATGGCAGCGGCTGCGGCCTCCGGGTCGAGGTAGCGGCCACCGGGAACGGTCGGACGCAGGTCGTCATCCAGCTCGTATACCAACGGGATGCCGGTGGGGATGTTCAGCCCGGCGATGTCGGCGTCGCTGATGCCGTCCAAGTGCTTGACCAGCGCGCGCAGCGAGTTGCCGTGGGCCACCACGATGACCACCTTGCCGTCACGGAGGTCGGGCACGATCGAGTCGTACCAGTACGGCAGCATCCGGATGACGACGTCCTTGAGGCACTCGGTGAGCGGACGGGCCTCCGGCGGCAGGAACGCGTACCGCGGATCGTCGAACTGGGTGTAGGTGTTGTCGGCGTCCAACTCGGGTGGCGGAGTGTCGTAGGAGCGGCGCCAGAGCATGAACTTCTCCTCGCCGTAGGCCTCCAGCGTCTCGGCCTTGTTCTTGCCCTGCAGGTTGCCGTAATGACGCTCGTTCAGGCGCCAGGAACGACGCACCGGAATCCAGTGCCGGTCGCAGCCGTCGAGGGCCAGATAGGCGGTGTGGATCGCCCGCCGGAGCACCGAGGTGTGCACGACATCGGGCAGCAAACCTTCGGCTTTGAGCAGCTCAGCGCCACGCTTGGCCTCGCCGATGCCCTTCTCGTTGATGTCCACGTCCACCCAGCCGGTGAACAGGTTCTTGGCGTTCCATTCGCTCTCACCATGGCGGAGCAGGATCAGCTTCGTAGTCATGCGGTCAGCCTATCGAGCCGGGACGCTCGCGGCAGCCGCGCGGACGCGTCCGGACAGTGTCCGCAGAGGTCTTTGTCGCGTATTCCCAGTTCGATGGCTGAATACAGCTCCTGAGCTCGCGGCAGCGCAATCGAGTCGCGATTTGGCGACACAGCTGGTGTCAGAATCAGACCATGAGCGAACGACGATTGGCCCTGGTGACCGGTGCGAGCAGTGGAATCGGCGCGGCAACCGCCCGCAGCCTGGCCGCGGCCGGCTTCGAGGTGATCTGCGCGGCCCGCCGCGCCGACCGGATCGAGAGCCTTGCCGCGGAGATCGGCGGTCGCGCAGTGGCCTGCGACGTGACTTCAGCGGACGAGGTTGCCGCGCTGGCCGCGTCCATCGGTGACCGTTTGGCCGTGCTGGTCAACAACGCTGGCGGCGCTTTCGGTCAGGAACCGGTGGCGGCTGCCGACACCGACGCCTGGGAGCGGATGTACGCGGTCAACGTGATCGGCACCGAGCGGGTGACCCGCGCGTTGCTGCCCGCGCTGGTGTCCGCCCGCGGCGCGATCGTCTTCGTCACCTCGGTGGCCGCGGACGGGCCCTACGAAGGTGGCGCGGGCTACTGCGGCGCGAAGGCCGCCGAGCGCATGATCGCCGGCACGCTACGGCTGGAGTTCTTCGACCAGCCGGTGCGGATCACCGAGATCAGCCCAGGCATGGTGCACACCGAGGAGTTCTCCCTGACCCGCTACGGCGGCGACCAGGACCGGGCGGACGCGGTCTACGAGGGCGTCCCCAACCCGCTGCGCGCCGAGGACGTGGCCGAGGCGATCACCTGGATGGCCACCCGTCCGGAGCACGTCAACATCGACCGGCTGACCATCCGTCCGGTCGCCCAACCGGCTCAGCACAAGGTGTTCCGCGGCACCTACTCCGCCTGAACAAAGAAGGGGACGGTTCCTTTTCCGTTCAAGTTACGCGGACGGCGCCGAGAACAGAAACGGCCCGCCCCGAATCGGGGCGGGCCGTTCTGCTTGAAATCAGTCGAGCTCGATCAGGGCCTGACCGGCCTGCACCGGCGTCCCCTTCTCCACGAGCACCTGAGCCACCTTGCCGGCCTTCGGCGCGGTGATCTCGGTCTCCATCTTCATGGCTTCGAGCACCAGCAGCACCTCGCCGGCCTCGATGTCCTGGCCGGCCTCGACCAGCACCCGGGCCACCGAACCGGCCAGCGGTGCGACGACGGCGTTGGCGGACGACGCCTGCACCGAAGCCGTACTGGGCACCACCGGGCCGCCGGACGAGCCGCCGATGACGATCGCACCGAGCTGCGGAGCCTCCTGCTCCTCCACCTCCACGTCGATGTCGTAGGCGACCCCGTTGACAGTTACCTTCAGTTTCATTGGTCTTCCTTAGCGGGTGTACAGCGGGTGGTGGGAGTGCTGCGAGCGACGGGTGCTCGAGGTCCAGCCGCGCGACGTGCTGAAGCGCGGCTGGCGACGCTTGGCGCGGTGGCCGAGGTAGGCGGCCACCGCGGCAGCGATGGCAACCATGACTTCCTCGGGCACGTCCTCAGTGCGCAGCTCCAGCTGCTTGATCTTGATCTCCAGGCCCTCGATCCGGTCGGTTAGCGACCGCACCAGTTCCAGCAGTTCTTCGTCCTGCGACATCGCCAACTCCTAGACCGGCCCGAGGCCGTGCTTCTTGGCCGGACGCAGCTCGCGCTTGGACGCATGCAGCTCCAGCGCGACCGCCACCTTGCGACGGGTGTCGCCCGGATCGATGATGTCGTCGACCAGGCCGCGGGAGGCGGCCATGAACGGCGTCGAGAAGGTGCTGCGGTACTCCTCCACCAACTCGGCCTGCTTCGCGACCGGGTCCTCGGCAGCGGCGATCTCCTTGCGGAAGACGATCGACGCAGCACCTTCGGCACCCATCACCGCGATCTCCGCGGTCGGCCAGGCGAACACCTTGTCAGCACCCAGGTCCTTGCAGGCCATGGCGATGTACGCACCGCCGTAGGCCTTGCGCAGGACCACCGTGATCTTCGGGACGGACGCCGCCGAGTACGCGTACAGCATCTTGGCGCCGTGCCGGATGATGCCGCCGTACTCCTGCGCCACACCCGGCATGTAGCCGGGCACGTCCACCAGGGTGACGATCGGGATGTTGAAGGCGTTGCAGAACCGGATGAACTTGCTGCCCTTATCAGAGGCATTGATGTCCAGCACGCCGGCCATCACGTTCGGCTGGTTGGCCACGATGCCGACGCTGCGGCCGTTGATCCGCCCGAACCCGACCACGATGTTGGCCGCGTAGCCGGCCTGCACCTCAAGGAAGTCCGCGTGGTCGACCAGCCGCGCGATCACATCGTGGATGTCGTAGCCCTGCTTGCCGTCGGTGGGCACCAGGTCGAGCATCTTCGGATCGTTCTCGACGTCGTAGTCGCCCTCGATGAACGGGGGCTCTTCGGAGTTGTTCTGCGGCAGGAAGCTGAGCAGCTTCTTCGCGATCAGGATCGCCTGCTCGTCATCATCGGCCACGAAGTGGTTCACGCCGGAGACAGCCATGTGGGTGTCCGCGCCGCCCAGGGCGTCCTGGGTCACTTCCTCGCCAGTGACCTGCTTGATCACGCTCGGCCCGGTGATGAACATGTGGGCCTTGCGGGTCTGGATCACGAAGTCGGTCAGCGCGGGCGAGTAGGCCGCACCACCGGCGCAGGGGCCGGCGATGATCGAGATCTGCGGCACCACGCCCGAGAGCAGCACGTTGTGGTAAAACACCTGGCCGTAGCCGGACAGCGAGTCGATGCCCTCCTGGACGCGGGCGCCGCCCGAGTCGTTGATGAAGACAAACGGGGTGCCGTTCTCCAAGGCCGCGTTCATCATCTCGACGACCTTGATCGAGTGCGTCTCGCCAGCCGAACCACCCATGACGGTGAAATCCTGGCTGGCGATGTGCACCGGCCGGCCGAGCACGGTGGCCGAGCCGGTCACCACGCCGTCAGCGGGCATGTCCGCGGTGTCCATGCCGAAGGTGACCGTCCGGTTCTTCCGGAACAGGCCGATCTCGCAGAAGCTGTTCGGATCGATCAGTGCGTCGACCCGCTCCCGCGCGGTCATCTTGCCGGCCTCGCGCTGCTTGGCCAACCGAGCCTCACCGCCACCGAGGCGGGCGGTCTCGCGCGCCTTGGTGACCGCTTCGGTCAGCTTCTTCATCGATGGTGCCTTCTTGCTCATCCCAGCCCTCACTTCGCCATTTCGACGGTCACGTCGTGATCGCGTCCGCCCAGCGACACCTTGTACTTGATCGGACCGCGGACGGCCTTGGCTGCACCGCTGGCTGCCTCGGCTTCGGCCTTGAGCTCATCCTCGGTCTTGCCGACATTCTTCGGGCCCTCGTCACGAGTGCTGAAGAAACCGGGCGCGACGCCGGGGAACATGGCGTAGGTGAGCACGTCCTCGTCCGTGCCGTCGAAGCCCTCGAGCTTGGACGCATCGGCGACGAGCTTGTCCCATTCGGGCGGCAGCAGGTCGGCCGGACGCTCGGTGATCGGATCCTTCTTGGCCTGCGCCTTGGCGATCTCGACGACCTCCGGGTTGCGCTCGCCGATGCATTCGCCGTAGTAGCCGAGCATCAGGTCGGCGAACTCGCCGGTCATCACCTTGTACTTGCCCATCAGCACGTTGAACACGGCCTGGGTGCCAACGATCTGGCTGGACGGGGTGACCAGCGGCGGGTGACCGGAATCGGCCTTCACCAGCGGCACCTCGGCCATCACTTCCTTGATCCGGTCGCCGGCGCCCTGAGCCTTCAGCTGGCTCTCCATGTTCGAGAGCATGCCGCCGGGGATCTGGGAGCTGAAGATGTCGGTGTCCACCAGCGTGGCCGACTCGAATTCGGCGTACTTCGGGCGAACCTTGGCGAAGTGGTCGCGGATCTTGATCAGCCGATCGGCGTCCAGGTTCGTGGTGTACGGGGTGCCTTCCAGCATCGCCACCAGCGACTCGGTCGGGTTGTGGCCCGGGCCGAGCGACATCGAGCTGATCGAGGTGTCGACCACGTCCGCACCGGCTTCGATCGCCTTCATCAGCGAAACCAGGGTCACGCCGGTGGTGGCGTGGCAGTGGACGTTGATCTGGACGTCCTCGCCGTATGTCTCCTTGATACCGCGGACGATGTCGTAGGCGGGCTGCGGCTGCAGCAGCGCGGCCATGTCCTTCAGCGCGATCGACTCGGCACCCATGTCGAGCAACTGGCCGGCGAGGTGCACGTAGCCCTCGACGGTGTGCAGCGGCGAGATGGTGTAGCAGATCGTGCCCTGCGCGTGCTTGCCGGTCTTCTTGACCGCCTGCATCGCGTGCGCCATGTTGCGCGGATCGTTCAGCGCGTCGAAGACACGGAACACGTCCATGCCGTTCTCGGCGGACTTGTCCACGAACCGCTCGACCACTTCATCCTCGTAGTGGCGGTAGCCCAGCAGGTTCTGGCCACGCAGCAGCATCTGCAGGCGCGAGTTCGGCATCAGTTCGCGGAAGGTGCGCAGCCGCACCCAGGGATCCTCATTGAGGTATCGAATACACGCATCGTAGGTAGCGCCACCCCAGCACTCGACGCTCCAGTAGCCGGCCTTGTCAATGTCCTCGCAAGCCTCGACCATGTCTTCGAGTGCCATACGGATCGCAATGAGGCTCTGGTGAGCGTCGCGGAGGGCGACCTCGGTAACACCAATGGTTCGCTGACTCATGGGATCCATCCTCCCATCCCAACTACTACAGCTCGTCGTATCGGGCCTTTTCGGACAGGCGTGAGACAGACCGTCTCAGGTGTGAGAAATATTGCTGCCCGCGCGGCTCGCTCGGCGGTCAGCCGTCCTTGCGGATGTGCGGCAGCCGCTTGCCCAGCTCGGCTTCGAAGAGCTCGCGGACGGCCTTCGTGTCGATCTTCCCGTCCACCGTCGGCAGGGCGCCGGCAACGTAGAGCTGGCAGACCCGCAACCACGCCTCCCCCATCGCCAGGGTGAGGCCGGACGCGACCGACGCGTTGATCACGCCACCCACCACAGAGCCGGCCCCGGGGATGAACTTGAGCAGGCTGGACGCTGCCGCCCGTCCGGCTGAGGTGGCGATCGAGGTGGACGCGACCGCGAGCAACCCGGCCTTGTCGAGCCCGAGGCCATGCAGTTGGGCGATCCGGGCCATCATCGAAAGCTGGATCGGCACCAGGATCGCGGCCGAGGAGAACGGGATCGGCACCGCTGCGGCAGCTGCCGCAGCGGTCACGGCCGCGCCGATGGCCTGCTGCGACTGGGACGCCTTAACCTCAATCCACCGGTTGACGTTGTGCGTGTGTTCGTGCTTGTGGATCCCGTCTGGGATTGACGTCACGAGGGTGTGCGGGCATGCGTGATCGCCCGGTCTGTCCGGGTCTTCCACTTGGGTGTCCTTGGTCGTGACGGTCTGGTGGCGTGTGGGTCAGGTGGTCATGATCGCGGTCCACAGCCGCTGCCAGTGGGCGGCCCAGGGCCATCGGGTGGGTAGGTGGAGACGAACCCGACGCGCCGAGGTGGCGACGCGCGCTGGTGTGTGGATGAGGTGGGCGCGGATGGTCGCCGTCTCGGCCCTGCGGTAGCGGCCCCCGGCG
>JAKOQD010000186.1 GCA_029778515.1 Actinomycetes bacterium | reverse complement strand
ATGAAAAGCTTCCACTGGAACAATTCTTGCCGCGAGGAGGCTGCAAATGGTTGGGAATCAGGACGGGTCAAGGGTCGAGGCGCTGCTCTCGCAGCTGAGCCTGAAGGAGAAGGTCGGCCAGCTGATCCAGTATTTCTACTTCCAGCTGCCTGAGCAGCCCGCTGCGGACGGCGCAATCCAGTTCGACATGTCCACGCAGCCCCGCGGCGTCGAAGCCGCGCTCAGCGAGGGTGGCGTCAGCTCGCTGCTGTTCGTGACCAGGCCCGAGGTGATCAATCGCCTGCAGCGGCTCGCGATCGAGGGCAGTGCACACGGCATCCCAGCGATCTTCGGCTTCGACGTGATTCACGGCCTGCGCACTATCCTTCCCGTCCCGATCGCACTGGCCGCCACCTGGGACGCAGGCGTGATCGAGCGTTCCCAGGCCGTGGCTGCGCGCGAGGCCCGCGCGGTCGGCATCCACTGGACGTTCGCGCCCATGGTCGACATTGCCCGTGACCCCCGCTGGGGCCGGATGATCGAGGGCGCGGGCGAAGATCCGCTCCTCGGCTCGATGGTCGCGGCAGCCCAGGTGCGCGGGTTCCAGGGCGACCGGCTCGGCGCGTCCGAGCACATCATCGCCGGCCCGAAGCACTACGCCGGCTATGGCGCGGCTCTCGGCGGACGTGACTACGACGAGGTCGACATCTCCGACCAGGAGTTCTGGAACGTCTACCTGCCTCCCTTTGCCGCCGCGGTGAAGGCCGGCGCCGGCAACATCATGAGCGCCTACATGGACCTCAACGGCGTCCCCGCGACCGGCAACAAGTGGCTGCTCGACGATGTGCTGCGCGGCGAGCTCGGCTTCGAAGGCTTCGTGGTCAGCGACGCGAACTCGGTCAAGGATCTGGAGACCCACCACTTCGCAGCGGACGCGACCGACGCCGCCGTCCGCGCCCTGACCGCCGGTCTCGACCTGGAGATGGCGGTTACGGACGCGGCCTACGCGAACCTGGTCGAAGCCGTCGAAAGCGGACGGGTGCCGATCGAGCTGGTCGATCGCAGCGTGCGCCGGGTGCTGCTGGCGAAGGAGGCGATCGGCCTGTTCGACCAGCCGTACGTCGACGAGGACGCCGCGGCGCAGGTGCTGGCGGCACCGGAGCACCGCGAGGCTGCCCGGCTCGCCGCCGAGGCCAGTGCGGTGCTGCTGCGCAACGAAGGCTCGCTGCTGCCGCTGTCCCCCGCACTGGCGCGGGTCGCGGTGATCGGCGGGCTGGCCGCTTCCAAGCGCGACACGCTCGGGCCGTGGGTTTTCGACTACGACCTCGACGAGACCGTCACCTTGCTGGACGGAATCCGGAACCACCTCGGTGATTCGGTGCAGGTCGACTACGCCCAGGGCGCGGCGACGCCGACCCGGCTCTATCCGTCCATGTTCGACATGTTCGGCGACGGCACCGGCATCGTCGACCCGGACTTCGACGCCGACGCCGAGTTCGATCGGGCCGTGCAGGCGGCCGCCGCTGCCGAGGTGGCGATCGTCGTGGTCGGCGAGAATCAGGACATGATCGGCGAGGCCGCGTCGCGTTCGTCCCTCGACCTGCCCGGACGCCAGCTCGAGCTGCTGCAGGCTGTGGTGGCGACCGGCACCCCGACGGTGCTGCTGGTGATGAACGGTCGTCCGCTCGACCTGAGCTGGGCGGCCGAGAACGTGCCCGCGATCCTCGACATCTGGTACCCCGGCACGCAGGGCGGCGCAGCGGTCGCCAACCTGCTTTTCGGTGCCGCCGAGCCGCGCGGGCGCCTACCCTTCACCTGGCCGCGCAGCATCGGTCAGGTACCGATGCACCATGCGGTAACCCGTGGACACAGTCCACAGAACCAGCAGATGCGCTACTGGAACGAGGAGCACACCCCGCTGTTCCCGTTCGGCTTCGGGCTGGGATACGCGTCGTTCAGCTATGGCGAGGTGTCGGTCACCCCTGCGTCCGTGCCGGTGAACGGCGAGGTCGAGGTGGCCGTGGACGTCACCAACACCTCGGAGCGGGCCGGCCAGGCGAACGTGCAGCTGTACCTACACCAGCGCTCCGGCAGCTCATCGCGTCCGCTGCGGCAGTTGATGGGCTTCCAGCTCGTGGAGCTGGAAGCCGGCGAGACCAAGCGGGTGGTGGTCAAGGTTGGCCCGGACGAGCGCCGCTACTGGAGTTCGGCCACCCACGGCTACGTGCTGGACGAGTCGATCTTCGACGTGTGGGTCGGCGCGGACGCCACCGCGGACGCGTCCGCTACCTTCACGGTCAGCGGCAACTGAGCCACCCGAAGGTAGCAGCAAGCTCGATCAGCCGGGGTGATCCTCACTGTCACCCCGGCTGATCGCTGCTCCCCGCGAGTAGTCGCCGGACGCCCGAGCGGGCGAACAGCAACACCAGGATGAGCGCGGTCACCGAGAAGAAGCCGCCGAGGTTGACACCGTCCCCGAAGACGAGGTTGACCAGTTCAAGCACCACGAACTTGCTGCCGAACAGCAGCGCCCAGAGTATGAGCACCGAGGTGACCTTGCCGACGGCCGTCGTCGCCGACTTCAGGCGCAACTTGGCGCGATCCTTGAGCCAGACCACCAGTTCGAGCACCAGCTTCAGCAGGATGGCGGTGAGCAGCGACAGGGTGAACGTCTCCGAGATCACCATGGGCAGGTACTCGGCGGCAAGGTTGAGCACGACCACATAGACGAAGACATCAACCACGTCCGCCGGATCCAGCCGGCTGAGCAGCGGTCTCCGGACGGCAGTTTCGCTCACGTCTTCCCCCGTTTGGCTGCGATGTCACCGATCACCGTTACCGAGCCGGACGCCCGCGTCAAGTGAGCGCCCGTCAGAGGCGAGCGCTACTCGACAATCAGCGGACGCAGCGTTCGGTAGGCGATCTCCAAGCCCGTCTTGACCTTGGCCTCGGTACCTCCCCAGAGCGGATCCTCGTGCTCCACCGAGACCGCGCCGGTGAAACCGCCTTCGTAGAGCGCATCCACAACGCCCCTCCAGTCGACCTCGCCGAGACCCGGCACACGGTAGCGCCACCAGCCCACGTCCCAGGGGTTGTCGCGATGGACCGCCTTGCCGGTCCAGCCATAACGATTGCGCTTCTCCGGAAAGAGCTGAACGTCCTTGGCCTGCACGTGGGCGATCCGGCCGACGTACGGGCGGAGCGCTGCGACCGGGTCGATGCCCATCCACACCAGGTGGGACGGGTCGTAGTTGAGGTACAACCCCTGGTCGAACATCCACTCCCACAGCTCGGGCGAGTAGGCCAGATTTCCCGGGTAGCCGTCGGGATGCCAACCCTCCATCACGCAGTTCTCGATGACGATCTTCACGCCGAGCTCACCGGCCCGATCGACCAACGGCTTGAACACTTCCTCGGCGGTATCGAGGTTCTGCCGGACTGAACGCGTCCAGTCGCGGCCGACGAAGGTTCCAACGGTGGGCACGCCGAGGACGGCGGCGGCTTCGAGGCAGCGCTCGACGTGGGCGTGTGTGGCGGCACGCTCTGCGGGGTCCGGGTCGAGGTTGTTGCCATAGAAGGCCAGCGAGGAGATCGTCAGGCCGTGGTCGGCGACGACGGACGCGGCTTCGGCGAGACGGTCGGCGTCCGCGGTCACGTCGAGGTGCGAGGCGGTGAACGGCCGGTCCGGTGAGACTGGCCAGCAGGCCACTTCCAGCGCCTCATAGCCAGTGGCTGCAGCCCAACTCGCGACGTCCGCGAGCGGGACGCCGGGCAGGCAGGCGGTGAAGAATCCGAGCTTCAAGATCGGTACCTCTCTCGTGCTTGTCCGACGAAGCTATCAGCTACCTACCCCAGCGGAGCCGTGCCGCGGTATCGGTGGCGGGTGTGGGTAATGGCCGGTCATGGTTTTTTAATCGACCGGGTCACGACCTGCCTGTGCCGTCGTTGGGCCGCTGCTCTACCTGACGGTCACCGTCGACGACGAGGACGGCTCCGCGCGGTCCACCTGCATCCCGGCGGGCAGGGGTTCTGGATCGCGCGGCTGGTCGCCGTTCTGGGAATCGAGGCGCGGCTGGTGTCGCCGATCGGTGGCGAGGCGGGCGATGTGCTGCAGGCGCTGGTGCCGCAGTGGGAGGTTGAGCTGCACGCGCTGCCGGCGTCCATCACTTCGCCGACCCGGGTGCACGACCGCCGCTCTGGCGAACGCCTGGAGATCCTGGAGGTCGAGGAGCCGACGCTTGATCGGCACGACGCCAACGACCTCTACTCGATCACGCTGGAGACGGCGCTCACGTCCGCGGCCGTGGTGTTGACCGCGGCATCGGGCGGCCTTCTGGATGCGGAGGCTTACCGACGGCTGGTCACCGACCTGAACGCGCAGCAGATCCCGATCTTCGCCGATCTGCATGATGACCCGCTCGCCGCCGCTCTGGAGGGCGGACGACTGGACCTGCTCAAGGTGAGCGAGGAGGATCTGCGCGACGACGGCTGGGCCATGGGGTCGGAGAAGCAGTCGATCGACGCGACTCGCGAGCTGGTGTCGCGCGGCGCTGACATGGTGCAGTCGGTCATTCACTCTGGGACGGTGGGGGCGGCGCTAACGGCGCTGACGTTTGGTGCCCACGGGTTGGCGGTGAGCCTGGACCCGTCCGACCCATGGCATTGGGACACGGCGGCTCAGCTGGCGGTGGCTACGGCAGGTTGGATCATGTCTGCAGAGCGCCAGCCGCTGACGCTCAACCTCAACTCGCCGAGCGTGCCGGTCGACCAGGTGCTGGGGCT